>DASRHH010000068.1:0-5081 GCA_035650635.1 Dehalococcoidia bacterium
CCAGGATCAATCCTGCTTGCGGTAGCAGCCATTGTCGTGCGAGGAGCTCAGTGACCAACTGAGGGGAAAAGGCTTCTTTGAAGCGAAACCAACCGTAGACGGGCTGGTTCTTGTTTGCGGAATAAGTTACAAGCTTTCCGAACTCTAACTGGTCGTTTAAGACGGACTCATACTTGGCATCGAGATCGTCGTTCGTATGAGGTTGGTTAAGAAGAAGAGCCACTTGACCGCCTTTGCAGATGGGTTTAGCACACTTATTCTGTACATGTCAACCCTCTAAATAACCCCGCTCCCCCGTAGCACCCCTACCGAAGCGGCGAACTGCTCCTCCGGCACCATTAGGTTGATTTCGAAGAGCGGCTCGCCAGGCCCGTAGAATGGCGGCCAGCCGTGATACAATACCGCCACTTTTCCACCAGCCGATTGGGTAGAGTCCAGAGGAGGGAACAGCCATGAAGGCAGCGGTACTGAACGAGCTAACGAAACCCCTGACCGTCGACGAGATCGAGCTGCGGGCGCCCGGTCCCCGCGAGGCGTTGGTGAAGATGGCGGCCAGCGGCGTCTGCCACACCGACTACTCGATAACCCAGGGCACCCTCAACGTCATGCCGAACCCGCCCCTGCCGATGATCGTCGGGCACGAGGGCGCCGCTATCGTCGAGGAGGTCGGCTCGGAGGTGACGGGCCTGGCGCCCGGCGACCACGTCGTGCTCTCGACCAGCGGTTGCGGCCGCTGCCGGCACTGCCTGACCGGCAAGCCGTTCCTCTGCATGTGGGGCGGCGTAATCTCCAGGCAGCCCGTGATGAACTTTACGCGAAGCGGGCAGCCGGTCTTTCATTTCAGCCACGGCACCTTCGCGGAATACAGCGTCGTGCCGCAAGAGTCCTGCATCAAGATCCGTGAGGACATGCCGCTGGACAAGGCCTGCTTGTTGGGCTGCGGTGTCATGACGGGCATTGGCGCGGCCATGAACACGGCCAAGGTTGCTCCCGGCTCCTCCGTGCTGGTCATCGGCTGCGGCGGCGTCGGCCTCAACGTCATCCAGGGGGCGGCCCTCTGCGGCGCGCGCATGATCATCGCCGCCGACATCCTGGACAACAAGCTGGAGTTTGCCAGGACTTTCGGGGCCACTCACACCATCAACAGCAAGGAGCAAGACCTGGTGGCAGCGGTGAAAGACCTGACTCACGGGGTCGGCGTCGAGTACTCCTTCGAGGTGATTGCGGCCGTGCCGACGATCCGTCTCGCGTTCGAGAGCCTGGCGGTGGATGGCCTCTGCACCGTCGTCGGTGCGGCACCGCCCGGAGCCGAGGTCTCGATCCCGATCGACCTGCTGTTCTGGGAGCGGGCGATCCGTGGCTGCTTCATGGGCTCGGGGCGGCCGCCCATGGATATTCCTCGGCTGGTGGAGCTCTACATGAACAAGAAGATCAAGCTGGACGAGCTGGTGAGCCAGAGGCTGCCGCTCGAGGGCATTAACCAGGCCTTCGACGATATGCAGAACGGCAAGGTGGCCCGCACGGTCTTGAATTACCTGTCGTAGACGGCGCTAGATAACCCCGCGATCGCGCAGGAAGCCGATCGCGGCGGCGACCTGCTCCTCCGGCACCGTCTGGTTGATCTCGAAGGTACGTGGGGCCGTCGCCGGTAGGTAGCGCGCGATGTAGTCCCAGTCGACATCGCCGTGACCGGGCGCCCGGTGGTCGACGATGCCATCGACGTCGTGGACGTGCGCCCCCAACGTGCGGTCACCCAGCTCCTTCAGCCAGCGGTACTTTTCGCCCAGGCCGAGGCGATCGAGCACCTCCGCGTGGCCGACATCGTGCCAGTAGCCGACAAGCTCCGGCGGGTAACCTACGAGTAGCTCTGCGGCCTCGTCGACGTTGGGGAACTCGTGGAAGTGGATACGGTCCTCCAAGCCAATGGCGACTCCCAGCCGCGAAGCCGCTTCCGCCAGCTCTGCGAGGCTCTGCTGTGCGCGGGGGAAATACCGCTCGGCGCCCTCGGCCCGCCGCAGCTTCACCCGGTGGCGCAGCGCATCGACCTCGCCGCCCCCGCGGACGCCGTCGCTGTAGAGGCGCTTCAGCTCCAACTCCTCCGGGAAGCGAATGGAGCCGACGCCGCCGAGGTGGAAGACGACCCAGTGCGCACCCACGCGTGCCGCCTTCTCCAGCGTCTCGACGCCCAGGCGCACGGCTACATCGCGCTCCTCGTCGTCCAACGCGGCGAGGTTAAGGGCCTCGCTCCACCGGTCACCGACCTTGATGCGCGGAGTCGGCGCGTGCAGTGAGATGATGCGGAGGGTGTTGCCGTTCGCCAGCTCCTCGAAGCCCTCCGGCGGCACGACGTAGCTGATCTCGACGTTCTCGTAGCCGAGGCGGCGCGCTGCCAGTGCGAAGTCATGCAGGGAGTCAAAGCGGCCCTGGTACCACATCGTCGAGAGGGAGAAGGCCGGCGATTCGCTCATAGCACCACCACTTTACCAGCCATGGCGTCAGAAGCGGCGCAGGCCCTTTGTAAGGAGCACGCCGATAAGTGAGGCCAGAAGCCCGCCGCCCGCGGCGGCCGCGAGGCTGAGCAAGAAGCCACGGGCATCGTCCGCGCCCAGTGCCGGCGCCAGCACGCCGCCGGCGGCACCACCGGCCAGCGCCAGCGGCAGCGCGAAGATGACGCCGCGCCCGTGCCGCACGATGGCGACAAGGAGCCACGGCAGCATCCCCAGGAACATCCAGATGGCGAAGAAGCCCAGCAGGAACGCCAGGCGCGCCTCGAAGGTCATGCGGGCAAAAGAATACCCCAGCCTGACGGCTGGGGTATACGCGACATAAAGTTGGTTTACTGCCGGCGGGCCACGCGTCCCGGCCCCCTGGAGGGCTGCGTCACCTCGGTCATCGAAAGCACCTCGCCAAAGCGGCTGTTAGTGCTGACGGGCGAGGGGATGTCCTCGCCGTATTTCTCGCGCAGGATGCGATGCCCTTCCTCAATAAGGGCGCTCATGAACTCGCCCTCTGGGACCACGCGGACCACCTCGCCCTTGGCGAAGATGGCGCCTTTGCCTTTGCCGCCAGCAATACCGATATCGGCGTCACGGGCTTCGCCCGGACCGTTGACCACACAGCCCATGACCGCGACGATCAGCGGCTTGCCGAGCTTGGTGAAGTAGGCCTCCACCTCGTTGGCCAGCGGTATGAGGTCGATCTCGATGCGGCCGCAGGTGGGACAGGCAACGATCGTCGGTCCGCGGCTGCGCAGGTTCAGCGAGTTGAGGATGTCGTAGCAGACCGGCACCTCTTCCAACGGGTCGGCGGCCAGCGAGACACGGATCGTGTCGCCGATGCCTTCCGAGAGCAGGATGCCGATACCGATCGCCGAGCGCACGGAGCCGGCGCGCGGCGTGCCGGCTTCGGTCACGCCCAGGTGCAGGGGGTAGGGCACGCGATTCGCCATCTCGCGATAGGCCGTGACCATTGTCGGCACGTCAAAGGCCTTGAGCGAAATCTTGATGTCCTCAAAGCCCATCTCCTCCAGGATACGGATTTCCCAGAGCCCCGCATTGACCATGCGCTCGTGCTTCTCCGGTGGCATCTCGCCGTCCGCCAGCGGCGGCAGCGGCGGCAGGCTGCCTTCGTTGACGCCGATGCGGATCGGGATGCTGCGCTCCTTGGCTGCCCGCACGACCTCGCGCACCTTGTCGGCGTCCCTGATGTTGCCGGGGTTGAGTCGCAGGCCGTGGATGCCAGACTTGATAGAGGCCAGGGCCAGCCGGTAATCGAAGTGGATGTCGGCCATCAGCGGGACCGGGCTGTGCGGCACGATGTCCGGCAGCGCTGCGGCGGCGGCCTTGTCCGGGACGGCGATGCGGACGATTTCGCAGCCGGCCTCAGCCAGCGCGTGGATCTGCGCCAGGGTGGCCTTGGCGTCGGCGGTATCGGTGTTCGTCATCGACTGCACAACGATCGGGGCATCGCCCCCGACCTGCACGTCGCCGACGTGTACCGGCCGCGAGACCCTGCGCGGCTGGAGAATGCCGAGCTCTTCCGTCATGGCTTGCCTCCGATACGCCCTATTTGCGGGCGTCGACCACCCTCTGGATGCCAGGCATTGCCCTGCCAAACTCCTCCGAGTTCAGGACCGGCACGACCCGAACGTCAGCCTCAAGGTCGAGCCAGAGCGGTTCCAGGGCGGCCGGAATCTCCTCAGCCGTATTGAGGCTGAGGATGATAAAAAGAGTCCGCTGGCCGTCGCCCGCCGCGTAGACAGCCTCCGGCTTCATGCTATCGGCATAACGCTGAATGCTTTGGAGCAGCTTGCCGCTCATCAAGTTGCGGTTGCCGCCTTCGTTAGGTATGGTCACTTCCAACAGATATCGCATCAAACCCTCCTAGGTTCTTCTAGCGTAGTATACTCTCTCCCCGAAATACGCGAAGCAAGTCGAAATAGGTAATTACGACAGCCAGCGTCAGCATTGCGGCAAGACCGATCAGGTGGACCATCGCCTCCTTCTCCGGCGCGATGCGTTTGCCCCGCCGCGCAATCTCCAGCAAGACGAAGGCAATGCGTCCACCATCGAGCATGGGCAGCGGCAAGATGTTGATCACCGCCAGGTTTATGCTGAGGATAGCGGTGAACCCCAGCAGACTGCGCCAGCCGGCCTTGTCCACGATCTCCCCCGTGGTCTGCGCAATGCCGACAGGGCCGGTGAATTGCGGGCTACTGCCGCCCTTGAACCAACTGATGACCTCATTGCGGGCCAGGGTCAGCGTCTCAATTGTCGTGGTCCAGCCCCGCGGCAACGCCTCCCAGATCGGATAGCTCTCGCTCTCGACGTGGTCGAGCGCCGCCATCTGGATGCGGATGCCCGTCGGGCCTTCCCGGTTGAAGCGCGACTTCACCGGCACCGTGAACACCTCGCCGTTGTTCAAGTCGGTCGGAGAGGCCGGGCGTCGCACCGTCATATCCACGGTGCCCCCCATGTTGAGGCGGATGTCGCGCCCCAGGTCGTCACTGTTGCGCACCCGGTGTCCATCGACGGCGAGGACGATATCGCCCGGCTGCAGGCCTGCCTGCTCCGCTGGCGAAT
>DASRHH010000069.1:0-2005 GCA_035650635.1 Dehalococcoidia bacterium
TAGCCTCGCGCACGTCGATGACGGGCTGCAGGACCTCGTACTCCACCTCGATGAGGTTGAGGGCATCCTCTGCCGTGTGCGCGTCGATAGCCGCGACGGCCGCGACGGCGTGACCGCGGTAGAGCGCCTTTTCAGACGCCATGTAGTTCTCCACCATGAAGCGGATGGGCTGGGCCGGGCCCTCGCCGGCGGCGCCGAGGCCGGAGGGAGGCGGCGGCCAGTCCGCGGCCGTGACCACAGCGCGGACGCCGGGCAGAGCCAGCGCCCTGGACGCATCGATCTTCTTAATGCGGGCGTGCGCGTGCGGGCTGCGCTTGACCCTACCGATCAAGGTACCGGTCATCTTGAAATCGGCGCCGTACTGGGCGCGGCCGGTGACCTTGTCGGTGCCGTCCGGGCGCACCGGGCGCGTGCCGATTACCTTGTATTCCTTCTCTGCGACCATGAGTGCCTCCTACCTGGCGTTTGGTCTGTGTGAGTAAGAGAGCTACGTGGGCGGTGTGCCCCCGTAGCTCCCCAGCTACTTACCTATTATGGAACGTTTGCGAGCCGCCTAGTGGCCGTTACGCATCTCAGCCGCGGCCTTTTGCACCGCGCGGATGATTTTGTCGTAGCCGGTGCAGCGGCAGAGGTTGCCCGAGAGCCAGAAGCGGATCTCGTGCTCGGTTGGGTTCGGGTTCTTCGCCAGCAGCGCCTTGGAAGACATGAGGAAGCCCGGGGTGCAGATGCCGCACTGCAGGGCTGCTTCTTCAAGGAACGCCTGCTGCAGCGGGTGCAGACCGTCCTGCGGCGCCATGCCTTCGATGGTCTCGATGTTGCACCCATCGACCTCGGCCGAGAGCACGCAGCAGGAGTTCACCAGGCGGCCGTCCATAATCACGGCGCAGGCGCCGCAGTTGCCGTTGTTGCAGCCTTCCTTGGCGCCGGTGAGGTAGAGCCGGTCGCGCAGGGCCTCAAGAAGGCTGTCACGCGTATCGGTGAGGAACTCCTGCTCCTCGCCGTTGATGGTGGCGTTTACTACTATTCGGTCGCTCAATTTAGTTTGCCCCCAGAGCACGCCGGGCGGCTTCGCGGATGGTCCGCTCCGCCAGCACCGCGGTGAGATGTTTGCGTTGCTTGATGGAACCGCGCATGTCGTCGATGGGCCGGGCCGTGTTCTTCGCGGCTTCGGCTGCGGCCTTGATTGTCTCGTCCGTAAGAGGCTTACCTACGAGCGCGGCGACAGCGTCCGGCACCGTCAGGCACTTGGGGCCGACGGCGCCGATGGCCATGCGCGCCTCGGCGACGTTGCTGCCCTCGAAGCGCAGGTAGGTACCGCAGTTGACCACGGCGATGTCCATCTCGTTGCGCGGGATGAAGCGCTGCCAGGCCGCGCCGCTGTTCGGCTTCGGGGCCGGGAAGTGCAGGTTGACGACGAACTCGCCCGCGCCCAGGACGTTGGTGCCGGGGCCGGTGCAGAAGTCTGCCAGCGGCACCTGGCGCCGCCCGCCCGGTCCGGCGATGTTGGCCACCCCGTCCAGGACGATCATCGCGGGCACAGAGTCCGCCGCCGGGCCGGAGTTGCAGAGGTTCCCGCCCAGGCTGGCGCGGCCCTGAATGGCCACACCGCCGATGACGGAGGCTGCTTCCACCAGCGCCGGGTAGTTCTTCTTAATAGCCTCGTCGTTATAGATGCGGTAGCACGGCGTCGCGGCTCCGACAGTCAGGCCGGACGATGGGTCGAAGCTGTAGTCCATCGTCTCCTGGATTGCCTTGATATCGACGAAGAGGCTGACCTCACGCCGGCGCTCGCGCGCCATCACGATGATGTCTGTGCCGCCGGCCAGGACTTTGGCCGTAGGGCCGCCTTCCTGGAGCAGCTTGACCGCTTCGTCAACGGTTGCGGCCTTCTTGTAATCGACGTTTTGCAAGTTTGTTCTCCTACCTCTTATGCGCTGTTTAAGTTAGCGGCTGGTGGGGTATGTGACAAGGTGGGACCGGCCAATCCTCGGTGTAGAAAAGAAAG
>DASRHH010000070.1:0-12295 GCA_035650635.1 Dehalococcoidia bacterium
CGCCTGGTGGCTTGTCTAGCGCAAGAGATGGGTGATGGCTTCCGCGTCCAGGCATTACGATTGGACTCAGGCAACCTGCTGGCCCTCAGCGTGCGGGCCCGCCGACTGCTAGACGAGGCCGGCCTGCAGCGCGTGGGCCTGGTGGCCAGCGGCGGCCTGGATGAGTACGAGGTGGACCGGCTGGTGAGGGCCGGCGCGCCGTTTACCATCTACGCCGTCGGCACCAACGTCGGCGTCTCGCTCGATGCGCCCAAGCTGGACTCCGCCTACAAGCTGGTGGCCTACGGCGGCCGCGGCCGCATGAAGCTCTCGCCGGACAAGGCGACGTTGCCGGGGCGCAAGCAAGTCTTCCGCCGTATGCGCGACGGTGAGGCGGCCGAGGATGTCATTGCGCTGGCGGAGGAGACGCTGGATAGCGAACCGCTCTTGCAGGAGGTCATGCACAATGGCAAGCGACTGCCGGCCGGCCGCGCTACCCTCGAGGAGTCCCGCCGGCTGGCGGCTGTGTCGCTGGCGCAAATACCTTCGCACCTGCGGAATCTATCGCCGGCCGACCCACCTTATCGCGTAACGGTCAGCGATGTCTTACAGCGAGCGCAGGATGAGCTGAGCCGGCAGGTGGGCGGAGCGCCGGCCGTCCCGTGGCGCCCTAAGCGATCTCGATAAAGGCGTTGGGATCGGCGTCGAACTCTTCTTTGCAGGCCTCAGAGCAGAAGTAATAAATTGTGCCTTCGTGCTCAGAGCTAGCCGGTGCGGACTCCCTATCCATCTCCACGCCGCAAACGGGGTCTCTGACCATGGGCACCTCCTTCAGCGCGATAACGCTTGCTACAACTTTAGGGCTGACGCCTTGCAGGCGCATGACAGCGGCCGCTATGTGGCGTGAAGAAGCGGTAACAGCCGGCGACACGCGGGCCAGCCGCAGCGCTAAGGAATTATGGCGATGGTCGCCGCCGGCCCGTCGTAGACGATACGGACGCCAGGGGTAGTGAACAGCGACTGGCGCAAGGCGTAGCAGCAGTTCTTGTCGTGGTCGGGGTCGTTGATCTTCCACTTCGGCAGGTAGAGATAGGTGAAGGCGATACCCGTCTTCGCCTTCCAGTCCTGAAGGCAGGCGACATCCTGATAAGCACACTTCTGAGCGTCCTCGTAGGCCTCGATCATGTCGTCGAAGGCGCCGCGCCTCGTCCACTCCAGGCCCTGCGGCGTGGCGACGCTGATCCGATTGGAGAGCGCCGGCAGCCACTCCGATACCTTATCCGCCCACCAGGCCTGCTCCTCGATGACTAAGATGCGGCTGCCCTCCGGGGTGTTCTGGCCCAGCCAGGCCAGCTGGGTCCGCTGGCGCTCCTGGATCGTGTTAAGGATGGGCGGCGGCACGGCGATCGCGGTCGCCATGGTATAGATCAGTATGAAGGCCAGGACACCGCCTTGCAGCATCGTAACCTGCGGCGCTCGCAGGCCCTCGCCGTCGCCGGAGATTCGCCCAGCCAGCCCGCCCAGCGCGGGCAACAGCAGGTCCGTTATGCCGATGGCGATGAGCAGGGCCAGGGGCACCACCGCTTGCGTGGCGATAATCCAGGGCGCCGGCACGCCGATCAGCAGCAGCCAGACCGGCAGGAAATAGCGCCGCTGTGCCAGGCAAGCGATGACCCCCAGAATGCCGACCATCGTAAGCACGGGGAAGAATATCTCGTTAGTGATGTCGAAGCGGCCTAGCGTGTTGAGTGTCTCCCACTCCAGGATCGGGCGGCTGCCGGCCGGCGCCAGCAGTACATCAAGGCCGTGCCGCGCCAGCAAGGTCGCCCACCAGGGCGCGGAGAGCGCGAGTGTACCTGCCGCTAAGATCGCAGCGTGCACAATCGAGTCGCGGCTGCGGCAGTAGAACGCCAGCATGATGACGAGGCTGGCCGCCAGGAACACCGCCATCTCGGTATGGCTAAGCACGGTGAGAGCGGAAAAGGCGATGCTCAGCGGCAGGTAACGCCGCTCCTGACGTGTGAACAGCAGGTAGGCCTGTTGCAGGGCAAGGATGGCGAAGAGGAACCCGAAGGAGCGAGTCAAGCCGCCGCCCATGATCATCCACATCGTGCTGCGCGGCAGCACTGCGAAAGCAAAGGTCGCCAGAACGACCTGCAATCGCGAGGCGAGGACCGTGCGGGCCAGCAGCAGGAGGGCGAATATCGTCGCCAGGTTGACGGCGGCCGGGAGGTAGTGCAGGACGTCGAGCGCGCTAAGCGGCGTCAGCCGATCCAGTACCGCCGCCACGTAGAAGCCGAGCGGTGGATAGGCGTACGGGATGTCGCCGCCGTTGTAGGAGGTGAACTCCGGCAGGTGGTAGTTCGCGGCCTGCAGGTCGCGGATCATCACCAGGAAGAGGCCGCCATCGTGCAGCGGGAAGTGGCCGGCGAAGACGTAGTAGAGACGAATCGCAGCGCCGGCGACAAACGCCGCCAGGATGCCGATCACGTACCAGCGCTGTGGAAGGTCATCAGCTGGTACTCGCCCGATTTCGGGCTCGGCGACAGGCCTGGTCTCTTCTCGCATAGTCATTTCAATCAACGAAACGCCGGAGCAAGCTGAAGAGCAACGTCAGCAGCGCCGAGGCCAGCAACATCGACGTCAGCGGGACGTAGACCCGCACGTTGCGACTGTGGATGCGGATATCGCCCGGCAGGTGGCCGACCCAGGAGAGCGCTCCGGAGAGCAGCAGGCCCACGAAGGCCAGGGCAACTGCCAGGCCGATGAGAATGAGACCACCGGTACGCGAATCCAACTTCAGGCTCCTGAACGAGCCTCCACTCTATGGCGGGGCCCCGCTTGGTTCAAGCGGGGCCCTTTAATGTTTAGTGGGATCGGCCAGGCTAGCGGCCCTCGCCCAGGCATACGGCGCCGGCCGCCGCGACCGGCGGATTCAGGATCAGCTCAGGGGGAACTGCAGGTAGAGCTGCGCGTCAGCCCATCTTCTGCAGGATCTGCTGCATCTCCGTCCGGTCGAAGGCGCGGGCGGTCTGGGTTACGGCATTGCCGGCGCCCACCAGGTTTAGCAGACCCGCCATGAGGGCCTGCTCGTCGTTGGTCTCGCTAACGAAGAAGCCGTCCCACTCGCCCTGCGTCCACATGAACTCCAGGACCTTGACGCCGTGACGGCCGGCCTCATCCTCGAAGGCCTTGACGCGATCGATGGTGGCCTTGGCGTTGCGAGCGCCCTGCTCCGTCCACTTCCAGAGGGTAATGTACTTCGCCATGTTGTTGCTCCTTTTGCTGGACCGGCTGGAAACGGCAGTCTAGCAGATCGCCACTCGATATCAAAGTACCGCCGAGGAGACGATCTTACAGCCGGCGGGCGCCCTGGAGGACGCGCTCCGACCACCAGTCCAGCTCGGCCTGCTCGCGCCGGCGCACCTCTTCCGAGCCGTGGGCGGCGCCCAGGAGCTTGGGCCAGGCCAGGAGCGCGAAGCCGCCGAGCAGCGCCAGCTCCAGCTGCGGCTGCCACCAGCCATCGTCGAACTCGCCGCCAAGGCGCCTCGCCAGCGCCTCGCGATACATCTCGATCGTCTGCTCCTTCGACACCGGCAGCCGCGCCGAGTTGACCGCGAGGTACCAGGCCAGCTCCACGGCCGGCGGGCCGGAGCCGACCCAGGCCCAGTCCAGCACAATCGCCGGCCCGTCCGGTTCCGGGTAGAGCCCCAGGTTGCCGAGCTTCCAGTCGCCGTGGACTATCGTTTGCGGATAGGCCAGCATCGCTGCGCCGAGTAGCGCCGGGTTCTCGTGCACGCGTTGCACCGCCTGCGCGACGTGCGGGTCGACGCCGGACTCCAGCAGCTGCCAACCCGCTATCGCCATCGGCGGGATCTCGTCGCCTCCTGTAGCCTCGGCCTCGAGGACCTGCGGCGAGAGGACGCCGTAGCGCATCCGCAGGTCAGCGAAGCCGAGTCGCGGGTCAGCCAGCTCCGGCTGGCCCCAGAAAGCGGCGTTAAGGGCGGCCATCGCCTCCATGAAGCGCGCATTCTCGGTTTCCGTTAGCTTGCCGTCGCCCGGCGGGATGAGGTGGGCGCCGACGTCATGCATCAGGATGGCCCAGCCGCTGCCATCGCGGGCGCAGGCCAGCACCTCGTGGGAGATCTCCAGCGGCAGCTGGTCTAGCAGGCCGGTCTGCCACGAGACAATTGCGCGGCACAGCCTATCACCCGTCACGCGCATCACCCAATCCCACTCGTAGGCGATGCGCTTCAGCACCAGTCGCGGCCCGGCGCCGCCGTTGGTGAGCACGTTCTCCAGCTTGCCGCCGGACAGGCCGTCGACGTGCGAGAGCGGCTGCCTCTCCACGCTTCGGATGGAGCCGCCGGTAAGAGCGCTCAGCGTCTGCGGAGAGATCAAGGTCTCGATGTCCGGGAGGAGTTCGTGCACGAGGTTGGAGGATGTCATGGCGGCCATTCTAAGCAGAGGTGTCTTGCACTAGCAAGCGGAGCTGCACACCCGCTGCTCACAACTTCGGCTAGCCGCGCACTCTCATCACTCTCGCAAAAACTTCGCGCTTGCGTGCTACCAGCGCTTGCTCATGGTGGTAGTATTAGTGCGCTTCAAAACCGCTGCGCTGGATTTGTGCTAAGGGAGACTCGAGATGGCTATTTGCCTATCGCACGGCGGCAGGACGATCTTTCGCACGCCGGAGGCCCCAACAGAGGTACTTGTCGCGACAGCGGGCGGGCTTTATTCGCTGCGACGCCAAGGCCAGGACACGGCCTGGCAGGTCGCTGACCGCTACCTGGAGGGCCGTCACGTCAACGCCATCATCATAGAGCCGGCCAGCGGCGCCATCTTCGCCGGCATGCACAACGGCGGCGTCGCCGTCAGTGAGGACGGCGGACGAAGCTGGGAGTATCGCAGCGCCGGCCTTGCCTCGGAGAACGTCTACTCGCTGAACTACCAGCCGGGCATGGCTTCGCCGGTGGTCTTCGCCGGCACAGAGCCGGCGAACATCCATCGCAGCCGTGACCTGGGTCGCAGTTGGGAGCTGCTACCCACGCTGCGGGAGGTTCCCAGCGTCCCCCGCTGGACCTTCCCTGGCCCACCGCACATCGCGCATGTCAAGGACATCGTCTTCGACCCCGGGCGCCCGCAGACCGTCTATGCCTCGGTGGAGCAGGGCGGGCTGCTGAAGAGCGAGGATAGCGGTGACACCTGGCGCGAGGTCCGCGGCTGGATGGAGCTTAGCGGCTTCTACAACGACGATCCGCACCGCCTGATAATCCGCCCGGATGACTCCGACGAGATGTTCCTGCCCACCGGCTTCGGCCTCTACCGCAGCCACGACGGCGGCGAGACCTGGGAGACCAGCTGGGAGGGTAAGGGCTTCGGCATCGGTTACCCGGACCTGCTGGTCTATCATCCTGACCATGAAGACTTGATGTTTATCGCCGGCGGGGAGGCCAACCCCGGCGACTGGCTCAAGGACAAGGGCGCCTGGTCCAAAGTGGCGCGTAGCCGCGACGGCGGCGACAACTGGGAGCTGCTGCCGCTGGGCCGCGATGAGCGCCTGCAGGCCAATTTCGAGGCGATGAGCATGGCCGCCTGGGACGGAGGCTACGAGCTGTTCATTGGCAACACGGCCGGTGAGGTCTACTCCAGCAGCGACGAGGGCGAGACCTGGGTTCGCATGGCGGAGGGGCTGCCGGCCGTCTCCAAGGGAGACCACTACCGGATGTTGCATTACGCCGCCCGCGACTAAGGGCCAACGAATAAGGGAGGGAGAATCGCTTGACGACACAGGGAGTGCAAGCACCTGCACGCTTCGACCACAAGCAGCTGACCGAATTCCTGACCCAGGTGCTGATCCACCTGGACGTGCCACCGGAAGACGCGGCCGTGACCACGGCGTCGCTTATCGAGGCGGACCTGCTGGGCATCGACTCGCATGGCATCGCCCAGCTGGCAACGCGCTCGATGCTTTACGTGCAGGCAATGCAGAACGGCAAGACCTTGGTGAAGGCGAAGCCGGTGATCGTGCGGGAGTCGGCTTCGCTGGCCGTCGTCGATGGCGGCGCCGGCATCGGCCAGGTAGCGGCGAACTTCGCGCAGGAGTTGGCGATGAAGAAGGCGCGCGAGACCGGCATGGGCGGTGTCGCGGTGCGCAACAGCCACCACTTCGGCGCGGCCGGCGTCTGGGCGCTCAAGGCCGCCGAGGCAGGCATGATCGGCATGGTCGTGCAGAACGGCGGCAAGCTGGTCGCCGCCGCCGGCGGCAGTGAGCGGCTGTTCGGCACCAACCCTATCGCCTTCGCGGCGCCCAGCGAGCCGCATCCCTTCTACGTGGACTTCGCGACCAGCGCGGTCTCCCTGGGCAAGCTGCAGCTGGCCGAAATCGCCGGCAAGACCATCCCGGAAGGCTGGGCTATCGACGTCGAGGGCCATCCCTCGACCGACCCGAAGGTGTTCTGGCAGGGAGGCGCCCTCTTGCCGCTGGGCAGCACGCCAACCTACAGCTGGCACAAGGGTTACGCGCTGGCCTTCCTGGTGGAGATACTGTCCGGCGTGCTTTCTGCCGGCATCACCGGCGTGCTGGACGAGTTCAACAAGAACTACGAGCACTGCCACTTCCACCTGGCGATCGACGTCGGTCAGGCGAGGCCGTTGGGCGACTTCGTCGGCCAAATGGTGGAGGTCGAGACCGCCGTGCGACAGTCGCGCCCGGCGGACCCCGAGCGGCCAGTGCTCATCCCCGGGGACATGGAATTCCGCAACAAGGCGGAGCGGCTGGAGAAAGGCATTCCGCTGCACCCAACTATCGTCGATGGGCTGGTAAAGCTGGCGGAGGAGTACGGCCTGCAGGCGCCGACGCCGCTAGGCTAGGGCCAAACGGACACGCATCATATAATGCTCGAAAGCTGAGAGGAGGAGCGTAATGCTTTATATCAATCGAGACCAGGTAGCTCAACTGCTGAACTTCGACGACTGTGTCAAGCTGGCAGAGGAAGGCCTGGCGATCAAGGGTCGCGGCGAGGCGAACGACGTGCCGCGTATCCACCTGCACACCAACAGCACCAACATGATGTTCCTGCCCTCCATGATCGCGGCCAAGGATCTGGTCGGCATGCGCATCTACAACGTGGGCGGTGACATCCACCTGATGTACCTGGTCTGGGACGGCCGCGACGGCCGCTTGCTGGCGATGATGGACGCGATGTGGATCCGCGACATCCGCACCGGCTCTGTCGGCGCGGTCAGCGCCAAGTATTTGGCGCGGCCCAACTCCAAGACCATCGGAGTGCTGGGCTCCGGCCGCCAGTCCCGCAGCGGTCTCATCGCACACACCAAGGTGTTCAAATTGGACGAGGCGAAGGTCTTCAGCCGCAGCAAGGAGCACCGCGAGGCGTTCGCGCGGGAGATGGAGCCACTGGCCGGTATCCCGGTGCGGCCGGTCGATTCGCTGGAAGAAGCCATACACGGCGTCGACATCATCACCACGGGCACTGCTGCCAACGCGCCCAGCGACCCCAAGGTGCTCAAGGGCGCCTGGCTGGAGCCAGGTCAGCACATCAGCTGCATCGGCGGCCGCGCGGAACTGGAAGACGACGTGGTGACCCGCGCCGACCGCGTCATTATCGACTCGAAGGCGCAGTTCCCCTATGAAGCGACGGACATCACAGCCCAGGTCAACAAGGGCCTCATCGGCTGGGACGACATCGATGAGCTGCACGACGTTGTAGCCGGGAACGTGCCCGGGCGCAAGAACGACGACGAGATCATCCTGGTGAAGACGGTCGGCACGCCGCTGCAGGACCTGCTGCCCGCCGCGCACGTCTACCAGAAGGCAGTCGAGAAGGGCATCGGCCAGGAGCTGGGCGACCTCTTCCCGCCGGCCGGCGGCTGGTTCGGCGAGTTCTAGCGGAACCTCACCTTCCTGGGGTGGTCATCCTTCGACAAGCTCAGGATGAGCGGCTCTAGCAGGAGCAATAAGCGGGCACAGAAAAGGGGCGGAGAAAATTCTCCGCCCCTTTCGCTTGCTTCTCAGCTAGTGCTTACTTGAACTCCCAGGGACCCTCAACGGCGATGTAGTACATACGGGTGCTGCCCGTGTTCTCGAAGCCGTGGGGCTCGTTGCCCAGCGCCAGGCAGAAGTCGCCGGCCTTGATCGGCGCGGTCTGGTCCCAGTCGCTGTAGTAAATGCCTTCGCCCTCCAGGACGTAGAGGAAGTTCTCTGCGTCGTGGGTGTGAACCTTCTTGGAGCCCGGCTCCAGGTAGGCGATGTTAATCATGTGCTTCCAGAGCTTGCGGTCGGGGTCGTCGCCGCTACCGGAACCAAAAGCCTTCACCCAGTACCCGGGGAACTCTTCGGCGTGAAACTCGACATAGCCCTCAGGATCGTGGGCGGCGTCTTTGGCGGTAAAAATGCGGCGTCGCGTAGTGGTTGCCATATTAATCCTCCTTATTTCATTTCCTGTACCCTGCGGCTCAACGTCTACTTAATTTCGAGGGGACCCTCAACGGCCATGTAGTACATGCGGGTGCTGCCGGTGTTCTCGAAGCCGTGAGGCTCGTGGCCCAGGGCCAGGCAGAAGTCGCCGGCTTTCACCGGAGTGGTCTTGTCCCAGTCGCTGTAGTAGATGCCCTCACCTTCCAGGATGAAGAGGAAGTTCTCAGCGTCGTGAGTGTGGACCTTCTTGGAGCCCGGCTCCAGGTAAGCGATGTTGATCATGTGCCGCCAAATCTTGCTGTCGGGGTCATCGCCGCTGCCGGTGGCAAAGAACTTTACGAAATAGCCGGGGAACTCCTCGGCGTGAAACTCAATGTAGCCCTCCGGGTCATGAGCCGCTTCCTTCGCGGTAAAAATGCGTTGTCGTGTGGTAGTAGCCATACGCTCTCCCTTCCTCATAGTCGTCCTATGTTCAGGATAATTATCTGCGCATTTCCTCGATTGTCAATGTCAGGCCGACCGCTATTTTTCGGCAGCTGCGAAGGAGATTTTAGGCCCTAAATCAGTCGGTTCCTGTAGCACAAAACGTCATTGACAGCTTGAACCGGCAAATGCTACATTCACAATCAATTAAAGGTAGAATTTGGCCAATACATTCGCCTCCGAGGAGGGATAAACGTGTCCACTATTTCTGCTCCACCCATTAACTATGAAGACCTGGTGCGCGAGGACGAGCACGGCTTCTTCGTCAGCGGGCGGCTTTATAGCGACCCGGCGGTGTTTGAAGACGAGATGGAGAAGATCTTCTACCGCAACTGGGTGTTTGTCGGCCACGAGTCCGA
This sequence comes from Dehalococcoidia bacterium, assembly GCA_035650635.1. Taxonomy (GTDB): domain Bacteria; phylum Chloroflexota; class Dehalococcoidia; order SM23-28-2; family DASRHH01; genus DASRHH01. The sequence goes on from DASRHH010000070.1 coordinate 9,259, forward strand.
GATACCGCAGTCCGGCGACTACCGCACCCGCTGGATCGGCCGGCAGCCGGTGATCATGAGCCGGGACGAGGACGGTGCCGTACACCTGCTGCTCAACCGTTGCCGCCACCAGGGCGCCTCGGTCTGCCAGGAGGACCACGGCAACTCGGCCTACTTCCGCTGCTCCTACCACGGCTGGGTCTACAGCAACAAGGGCGACCTGGTGGGCGTACCGTTCCCGGTGGGCTACGACGACCGCTTCCAGCAGGAGAAGTTCGGCCTGCTGGAGGTGCCGAAGGTGGGCGTGCACCGCGGCTTCATCTTCGGCTGCATGAACCCTGAGGGCCCGGAGTTCTACGAGTACCTGGGCCGTGCCAAGGACTACATCGACCGCTACTGCGACCTCTCCCCCACGGGCGAAGTCGAAGCTCGCTGGGGCCGGCAATCAGTCGTAGTCCACGCCAACTGGAAGGGCCAGCTGCAGAACCTGACGGACGACTACCACGTCCACATCACCCACGCCACCGGCATCATCCGCGGCCGCGAAGCCGTCACCAGCGGCAACTACGCCGCGCGACCGACAACTATGCGCGACCTGGGTGACGGCCACACGGTGCTCGACCGGTTCGCCGCGAACCGCAACTCTGGCGATGCCCTCAATGACTTCACTGTTGGTGGTAATGGTGTCCTGGATCCCGATGTCCTCGAGGCGAACGCCAAGCGGCTGGGCTCCCGCGAGGAGGCAGAGCGCATCGCGCGAGGCGGCCCTTCGCACATCATGGTCTTCCCCAACCTGATGCTTCTGTTCAACGCCTTTCGCATCATCCAGCCAATCGAGCACAACCTCTCCTACATCTATTACTACCCGCTGGCCCTCATGGGCGCCAGCGACGACGCGAACATGCGCCGCATGCGCGTGCACGAGAACAGCTTCGGCCCGTCCGGCTTCATCAACCCGGACGACGGCGACATGCAGACCCGCCAGCAGATCGGCGCTGCCGTGAAGCCGGAGGAGGGTGCGTTCCAGTACCTGGTGCGCGGTTACCACGAGGAGAAGAACGAGCCTGACGAGTTCGGCGTGCCCGCGCTGACCTCGCCGATGATGAATGAGACCTCCTCCCGCGGCATCTGGCGGCACTACCGCCGGGTGATGTCGGCGGTCTAAGCACAGCCAAGGAAATCGCGAGCGGCCTGCCGGATCCGGCAGGCCGCTCCTGCGTCCGCTGTTGACGGCCTGCCGGGCCGGGAACAAAATGGCCGTGCCAGCGCTCGGTTGGCGCAGTCGCAGGAGGCATGTGATGGCGATGTACCTGGACCATACGATAGTTCCCGCGCACGACAAAGAAGCATCGGCGCGCTTCATAGCGCGGCTCTTTGGGCTTGAGTACGAGGGCCTTTGGGCCCATTTCGCCCCGGTTAAAGTCAATGACACGCTGACGCTGGATTTCGATAACGCCCGCGACTTTGAGGGTCATCATTACGCCTTCCTGGTGGACGACCAGCAGTTCGATGCCGTGCTGGGCCGCGTGCAGGAGTCTGGCATCGCCTATGGCAGCGGACCGGGCTCCCAGGATGATATGCGGATCAACCACCATCACAACGGCCGCGGTTTCTACTTCCGCGACGCCAACGGCCACAGCTGGGAGCTGATTACCCACACCTACATCCGGCCGGAGTAGCCGGCCGAGCCGAACGACGACGGAAGGCAATCACGCTCGCCGTGATTGCCTTCAACGCAAGGAGAAGCGAATGAAGCTGGAGGGGAAGGTCGCGCTGGTGACCGGCGCCAGTCCGAACATCATGGGCGGCATCATCGAGGCGCTGGCCGCTGAAGGTGCGAAGGTCGCTTGTCTGGACGTGGAGCCGCGCGTCGCCAACGCCGCGGCTGCAGCGCTCCAGAAGGTCGGCTCCCAGGCGCTGCCGCTGGTCTGCGACGTCAGCCGGCCGGAGCAGGTGGAGGCCGCCGTGGATGTCGCTGTGCGCGAGTTCGGCGGCATCGACATCCTGGTCAACGGCGCGGTCATCCAGATACGCCAAGGCCTTCTGGATATGGCACTGGAGGACTGGCGCCGTCAGCTTGGGGTGATTCTGACCGGCACCTTCCTCGTGACGAAACAGGTCGCCCGGGTGATGATCGATCAGCAGCGCCAGGGCTCTATCATCAACATCACCTCGACTGAGGCGCACCAGGGCAACGTCGGCAACATCGGTTACGGCACCTGCAAGGCCGGCCTGCTCAACTTCACGCGCTCCGTGGCCATGGAGCTTTCGCCGCACGCCATCCGCGTCAACAGCTTGACGCCGACGGCCACCGACCCGCACGAGTCGATCGAGCGTGCCAGGCGCTGGGGCCTCGACGACTACGAGACGCCGCGCTTCCGCCAGATGGCGGCGGCCTTCGACGCGCTTGCCGCGAAGATCCCGCTGGGCCGGCTGCCGGCGCCCAGCGACTACGGCAAGGCGGCCGTCTTCCTCGCCTCGGACGACTCGGTGATGATCACCGGCTTTGACCTGCGCGTCGATGCCGGCAACATCGCCAAGTACTGGGGCTACGACCCGCAGCAAGGCACGTCGTTGAGCCTGCGGCCGGAGCAGCGGGCCTGACGCCGCTAGAATGAGCGCAAGCGACCAAGGAGGTAGGGACAATGTGGCAACCGGATGGCTGGGGCTGGCGGGCGCGCATCGGCGTGCTGGCGCCGGACGGCGACGTTGGGCCGGAGTCAGAGATCCATGCGCTGGCCCCGGAGGGCGTCTCCATCCATGCGGCGCGGGTGAAGGTCAGGATGGAGATGCAGGAGGGCGGCCTGGTCCGCAAGATAAGGATGGAGCCGGCCAAGGCCTTCGGCGACCCTCCGCAGGCCGACGAAGCGGCTGAGACGCTGGCGGCCATGCCCCTGCACTCCATCTGCTTCGGCTTCACCAGCAGCAGCTACCTCAGCGGCGCCGCCGCCGAGCAGTCGATGAAGGAGCGGCTGGAGGAGCGCACCCGCGGCATCCCCGTCGCGGTCCCCTGTGCCGCGGCCGTCCTGGCGATGAGGACGCTGGGCGTCAGCCGGCT
>DASRHH010000071.1:0-9764 GCA_035650635.1 Dehalococcoidia bacterium
AAGGGACGTTAGCCGCCAAAAAAGGCTCCTTTTCGGCCGGGGCTAGGGCCGCGGCTGGCCGGTGCCGCGACGACGGCGCTCGGCGGCCCGGATGCGGGCCAGAGAGCGCCGCAGAGCAGCTTCCATCGCCACCAGGTCAACATCGGGCGGCCGGGCGGCCAGGGTCTCGCGGGCCTTGCGCCTGGCCTCTTCAGCGCGGGCGACGTCGATCTCTTCCGCCCGCTCGGCGGTGTCGGCCAGGATGGTCACGTGGTCGGCACGCACCTCGATGAAGCCGCCAGAAATCGCCATCTCGATCTCGTCGTCGCGCTTAACGATGCGCATGACACCGGGCTCGATCATCGTCAGCAGCGGCGCGTGCCGCGGCAGGACGGTCATCTCGCCCTCCACGCCCGGCACGATCAGCTTCTCGACCGCGGGGTCGGAGAAGACCTGTCGCTCTGCTGTGACAATGTCGACTTGTAGCGGCATCTAACCTACCAGTTGCTGCATGGCCTGGCGCAGCTTCGGCGTCTCCAGGAGCGCCTCGCGCAGGCCTTGCAGCTCCGCATTTCCAACGATGAGCGGGCTGCGCTGGAAGCGGCCCATCTCATCGAAGTGACAAAATCGTATCTCGTTGTGGCCGTCTTCGAACTGCAGGAGTTGGATGGTTGGGCGGTGGTGCTCGCCCTGCCAGCTGGCCTCTTCCGCAATGTAGCCGTTGCCCCAGTGCAGGGAAAACGGCCGGCCGGGTCCAACGGCTTGCTTCGCCATGGCGATACCTCCGCCGCTACGGGCACTAGGCCCGGGCGGCCTCTTTCTCCATGCGCTCCGCCTGCTCCGCCGCCTCCTCGATGGTGCCGACCATGTAGAAGGCCTGCTCCGGCAGGTGGTCCCACTTGCCCTCCAGGATCTCGCTGAAGCCGCGCACTGTCTCCTTCACCGGCACGTAGCGACCGGGGATGCCCGTGAACGGCTCGGCGACGAACATCGGCTGCGAGAGGAAGCGCTGCACGCGGCGCGCCCGCGCCACGGCCAGCTTGTCCTCCTCCGAAAGCTCTTCCACGCCCAAGATGGCGATGATATCCTGCAGGTCCTTGTAGCGCTGCAGCACGGCCTGCACGCCACGCGCCACCTGGTAGTGCTCCTCGCCGACGAGGCGCGGGTCCAGGATGCGCGAGAACGAGGTCAGCGGGTCGGCGGCCGGGTAGAGGCCTTGCTCCGCGATGGAGCGCTCCAGCGCGATAACCGCGTCCAGGTGGCCGAATGTGGTGACGATGCCGGGGTCGGTGTAGTCGTCCGCGGGCACGTAAATCGCCTGGAAGGAGGTGATGGAGCCGCGCTTGGTGGAGGTGATGCGCTCCTCCAGCTCGCCCATGTCCGTAGCAAGGGTCGGCTGGTAACCCACGGCGGAAGGCATGCGGCCCAGAAGTGCGGAGACCTCCATGTTGGCCAGGATGTAGCGGTAGACGTTATCGATGAAGAGGAGCACGTCCTGGCCCTCCTGGTCGCGGAAGTACTCCGCCATCGTCACGCCGGTGAGACCGATGCGGGCACGCACGCCGGGCGGCTCGTTCATCTGGCCGAAGACCAACACGGTCTTGTCGATGACGCCGGAGTCGCGCATTTCGTGCCAGAGGTCGTTGCCCTCGCGAGAGCGCTCGCCCACGCCGGCGAACACGGAGAAGCCGCCGTGCTCCGTCGCGATGTTGCGGATCAGCTCCTGGATGATAACCGTCTTGCCCACGCCGGCGCCGCCGTAAGCGCCGACCTTGCCGCCACGGGTGAAGGGCGCCACCAGGTCCAGCACCTTCAGGCCGGTTTCCAGCACCTGCGGCGTGGTCGTGCGCTCCTCCAGCGGCGGGGCCGGGCGGTGGATGGGCCAGCGCTCCTCAGCCTTCAGCTCCCCCAGGTTGTCCATAGTCTGGCCCAGCACGTTGAAGAGCCTGCCCAGGCAGGGCCGGCCGACCGGCACGACGATGGCCTCGCCGCTATCGAACGCGTCGGCGCCGCGGCGCAGTCCATCGGTGGTGTCCATGGCCAGGCAGCGCACCCAGTTGTTGCCCAGGTGCTGCTGCACCTCGGCGACCAGGCGCTGCTGGGTACCCATGTCGATTTCGATGGAGTTGTAGATCGCCGGCAGCTCATCCGGCGGGAACTCCACGTCCACCACCGTGCCGATAACCTGTACTACCTGTCCCTTTGTACCCTTGGCCATGCTCTTCCTCCGAGTCCTTGCTTCCGCTAGCTTGCCGCGCTCAGCGCCTCGACGCCGCCGGCAATGTCCAGCAGCTCCCTGGTGATGGCCTCCTGGCGTGCCTTGTTGTAGACCAGCGTCAGCTCCTTCATCATATCGTTGGCGGCGTCCGTGGCGTTGCGCATCGCCACCATGCGAGCCGATTGCTCGCTGGCGATCGCCTCCAGCACCGCCTCATAGACCTGCCGCTCCACGTAGCGCGGCAGCAGCTCCGCCAACACCTCCAGCCGGTTCGGCTCGTAGATGTAATCGATGGCGAAGCTGCTCTCCTCCGGCGCTTCCACCGGCAGCAGCTTCAGCACTCGCGGCGCCTGCACGACAGTGCTGACGAAGTCCGTGTACACCAGGTAGACCTCGTCGACGAGGCCCTCCTCGAACTCCTGGATCGCGATCTGGGCGATCGGCCGGATGTCGTCGAAGCTCGGAGTATCGCCCAGGCCGATGAACTCCGCGACCAGGTTCTGGCCGGTGCGGCGCAGGAAGTCGCGGCCCTTGCGGCCGGCCGCCACGACTCGCGCGGAATGGCCGGACTGCAGGATAAACTGCGCCGTCGCCCGGTTGAGGTTGGTCGGCAGGCCGCCGCTGAGGCCACGGTCCGGCGAGATGACGATGAGCTCGATTGTGTTCACGGCCTCGTGGCTCTGCAGCAGTTGCGGCAGCTCCTCGGGATCCGCCTGTCGAATGGTCTCCGCCAGGTTGCCAAGGAGTTGTCGCATTTTCTCGGCATAGGGCCGGGCGGCCAGCGCCGTCAGCTGGGCGCGCCGCATCTTGGATGCGGCAACCAGCTCCATAGCGCGGGTAATCTTGGCCGTGCTCTGGATGCTGCGGATACGACGCCGGATCTGGCGAAGGGTTGCCATGAGCTGTCCCTACTGGGGAATGGTCTCCCGGGCGGTGTTGATCGCCGCCTTCAGGCGCTCCTCCAGCTCGCTCGGCAGCTCCCCGGAGGACTCGATCTGGCTCAGGAGGTCGGCCTGGTTAGCCGCCATATAGCTGTGGAACGCCTCTTCCCAGGCCGCCACCTTCGGCGCCTCGATGTCGTCCAGGTAGCCGTTGACGGCGGCGTAGAGGATCGCTACCTCCTGTCCCAGAGTCTGCGGCTGGAACTGTGGCTGCTTCAGCACCTCGGTGAGGCGCAGGCCGCGCTCCAGCTGACGGCGGGTAGCGGCGTCCAGCTCGGCGGTGCCGAACTGAGCGAAGGCCGCCAGCTCGCGGTACTGGGCCAGGCCCAGGCGCAGGCCGCCGGCCACGCGACGCATTGCCCGCGTCTGCGCCGATCCGCCCACGCGAGACACCGAGAGGCCGGCGTTGATTGCCGGGCGAATGCCAGCGTTGAAGAGGTCTGCCTCCAGGTAGATCTGGCCGTCCGTGATAGAGATGACGTTCGTTGGCACGTAAGCCGAGACGTCGCCGGCCTGCGTCTCGATGATCGGCAGGGCGGTCAGGGAGCCGCCGCCCAGGTCATCGCTCAGGCGTGCCGAGCGCTCAAGGAGGCGGCTGTGCAGGTAGAAGACATCGCCGGGGTAAGCCTCGCGGCCCGGTGGCCGGCGTAGCAGCAACGACATCTGGCGGTAGGCCCAAGCGTGCTTGGAGAGATCATCGTAGATGATGAGGGCGTGCTTGCCCTGCTCCATGAACTCCTCGCCCATAGCGCAGCCGGCGTAAGGCGCCAGATACTGCAGTGCCGCCGGATCCGCAGCGTTGGCAGCGACGACGATCGTGCGGTCCATGGCGCCGTTCTCTTCCAGGACCGCGATCACCTGCGCCACCTTGGAGGCCTGCTGCCCGATGGCGACGTAGATGCAGACCATGTCGCCGCCCTTCTGAGCGATGATGCTGTCCAAACAGATGGCCGTCTTGCCGGTGAAGCGGTCGCCGATGATCAGCTCACGCTGGCCGCGGCCGATCGGAATCATGCCGTCGATGGACTTGATGCCGGTGTGCACCGGCTGGTTGACACTCTGGCGCATCACGACGTTCGGCGCGATGCGCTCCACAGGGCGGTTCTTGTCCGAGCGGACCGGCCCCTTGCCGTCCAGAGGCTGGCCCAGCGGGTCGACAACGCGGCCGATCAGGCCATCTCCCACCGGCACCTCGATGATCCGGCCCGTGGAACGGACCTCGTCGCCTTCCTTGATAACCGTGTAGTCGCCAAGGATCACCGAGCCGACGGTGTCTTCTTCCAGGTTCAGGGCCATGCCCATGATGCCGTTGGGGAACTCCAGCAGTTCGCTGTACATCGCGCCGCGTAGGCCGTGGATGCGGGCGATGCCGTCGCTGGCGTCAATCACGGTGCCGACATCGACGGTGGTAGCCGTCGTGCCGAACTGCTCGATCTGCTGTCTGATGATAGAGGCGATCTCTTCAGGTCGAACCGCCATTACGTCCTCCTAGCGGGAGCCGGGCCTAGGCCCTGGACCCCTCAAGCTGCTGTTTCAGCGTCGCCAGCTTGCTCCTGGTACTGCCATCGATGAGTGTGTCGCCCATGCGCGCCACCAGCCCGCCGATGATGTTTTCGTCCACTTCGGTCTGCAGGATGACCTCCTTATCGGACAGCTCCTGCAATTTGCGCGTCACCATGTCTCGCTCCTCATCGGAGAGGGGTACGGCCGTGGTGACGGTGGCATGGACGATGCCCTTGGTCTCGTCCACCATCTCCTGGTACGCCTCAGCAATTTGCGGCGCCAGCCGCGTTCGGCCCTTGGATACCAGCAGGCGCACCAGGTTGAGCGGTTGCTCGTCCATGCCCTGGAAGAGACGCTCCACCAGTGAGAGCTTATCCGAATGCGACATGCGGCTGCTTTGCAGCAGCCCCATGACCTGCGCGTCGCTGAGGACGCCGGCTATGGTCTGCAGGCTAGCAGACCATTCGTCCAGCTTGTTCTGGCTGCGGGCCAGCTCAAAGATGCCCTCCGCGTAGCGCTTGGCGGCGATCTCCCGGATCACGTCTGGTTATCGCTCCCGCCACCGAGCGACGCCTCCGATAGTGTCTCTTCGATAAGCTGGCGGTGAGCCTGGCGATCCAGGCTGCGCCGGACCACGCGCTCAGCGGCAGCGATGGTGATATCGGCGAACTCGCGCCGCAGCTCAGCGATAGCCGCGTCGCGCTCCATCACGATCTCCGCACGGGCGCGCTCCAGCAATTGCTCGCCCTCCTGCTGGGCTCGCGTACGCGCCTCCTCCTGAAGACGCGTCGCCACTTGCTGTGCCTGCGCCACCAGGGCCTGGCCCTCCTGGCGGGCGCGGGCCAGCTCCGCCTGGATCTCCTGTTCGGTCTGGGAGAGGCGTTGCTTCGCCTCGTCGGCGTCTGCCAGGCCTTGCTGGATGCGGTTACGCCGCTCGTCCATGATCTTGAGCAGCGGCTTGTAGGCCACCAGGCGCAGAAAGATCAGCAGGATGGTGAAGTTGATGAGCTGAGCCAGCAGGCTGGGCAGGTTAATGCCCAGCGCCTTGAGGCCGCTGACGAACCCCGCCAGGAATACGAAATCCATAAGTCCCTTAGAACACGAAGCCGATCATGACGGCCGTGACCAGCGCATAGATGCCGATGGCCTCTGCGAACGCCAGTCCCAGAATCATGTTCGTCTGAATAGCGGGCTGGGCCTCCGGGTTACGGCCCAGGGCTTCCATGGCACGGCCTGCCAGGTTACCGATGGCCAGTCCCGGCCCCAGCGCTCCAAAGCCCATGACCATGCCGGCGCCAATGAAGCGCAGGCCGGCGTCCGAGATCAGAATCTGGCCGCCGCCGCTCGTTTGCTGCGCGGCGACGCTTAGCAGGGGTAGGACGGCAAGCAATAGTTCCATCTAAAACCTCCTTTTGCTCAGGCGTCTTCTTGCTGTGCTGTTAGCTCTTGCTTTCGCTCAATGAATAGGCTCAGGTTCGCCGACATGCACGGCCTCGGCGGCATGTTCGTCCGCACCGGAACCGTGATGGGCAATGGCCATGATACCAAAGACCAGGGTCAGCATCGAGAAGATAAATGCCTGGATAACCCCGACAAAGATTTCCAGGCCATAGAACGGCAGGGTCAGCAGCAGAGGCGTCAGGAAGGTGAACATCAGGATCACCACCTCGCCGGCGAACATGTTGCCGAAGAGACGGAAGGTGAAGCTGAGCAGGCGCACCAGCTCCGATATGCCTTCCAGCATGCCGACGAAGACGTCGATCGCGCCCTCGAAGATCATCATGACGTTGAAGCGCTTGAGGCCGCGGCCCAGTTTGCCGAAGTTGAAGAACTTGCCGGCGTAGGTGCCGAAGCCAAGCGAGGTGATCCCCCAGAACTCTACTGCGATGAACGCCGCTACGGCGATTGCCAGCGGGGTGTTGATATCTGTATTGGCGCCGCGCAGCACAGGCAAGAACTCGGTAACCAGCTTGCCGCTCTCGCGCTGGTGCTGGATGTCCGTCAAGGCGTTCGGCTCTTTCGTCTCAATGGAGTCGGCCGAGAGCTTGCTAGGGCTGGAAAGGCCGATGATGCCGACGGGCAGGGGCCCGAGATCGACCTTCTCCATCGGAAAGAGCGTCAGGTCCTCCGTCTCAGCGGCATGAGCAGGCGCCTCTGCCACCGGAACCTTCTCTTCCGCCACGCCGATGGCATTGAACACCGGCGTCAGCGATAGCCAGTTGGCGAAGAGGATGAAGAAGAAGATGGTGGCGACCACGGGGAAGAAGCGGCGGCCTTCTCTCTCGCCGGCCACGCCGACGACCAGGTTGTAGAACGCCTCCACCACCATCTCAAAGAAGTTCTGGACGCCGCTCGGCACGAGCTCCCAGCGCCGCGTGGCCAGGAAGACCAGGACTATGATGATCGCCACCGTGATCCAGGAGGTGATCAGGGTGTTGGTGAAGTTCACGGGGCCAACGGCGAAGAGCGTCTCCGGCTTGATGCTGATGTGCGGCGTGGGACCGCGGAGGAAAAAGAACCCGAAGATGGCCAGGAATACAATGCCGAGATAGATCAGCTTGGACTTCATTGTCCCTGCTTCCGCCGAGCGCGGATGCTTCCCGCCAGCGCCTCAGATAAGAACACGTACCCTCCCGCTAGTGCCAGGCCCAGCCCCAGAAACGTACCGGCTACCACAAAGACAGGCCGCGTGTCCAGCCAGCGGTCCAGCAGCACCCCGCCCACAACTCCCCCAACTATACAGAAGGCGAAGTACCAGCCGATGCCCAGCAGGCGCACGACAGGCGGCCAGATCATAGGTTAGCCAAGGAGCGGCCAGCGCACCGCGTGAATTGTATCACAACCCATCGCCGAGTCCAGCTTTCTCCCTGCGCGAAAATAACACGCGGTCAACCAAGTGACAAGCACCGGAAACTGTTGCCGAACGGCCCTCAGGGGCGAGAGCCATGGTGCCGCGCTAGGAGGTGCCGGACTGCTTGCCGAAGTCTTCCAGGTCCAACCCCTCAATGACGTCTCGGAAGGGAGAGAGCTTCTCCAGCTCCTCCGGCGTTAGCTCACGGGCGGTGCCGGGCTGCGGTTCCTCCGCGCCGGGCTCCCCCGCCGGGTCCAGCCGGACGCCCGCCTTCTCCAGCACTGACTCATCGGCGTAGATCGGGACCTGGGCCCGCACAGCCAGGGCTATGGCGTCGCTGGGGCGGGAGTCGATGTCGAGGGTGCGGCCGTCGGCCTGGAGGTTGATCTTGGCGAAGAAGGTATCGTTGGAGAGGTCGTTCACCAGGATGTAGTTGACCTTGGCGCCCAGGGTCTCCATCACGGAGCGCAGCAGGTCATGGGTAAGCGGGCGCGCCACGGAGACCTCCTGGAGGCGAACTGCGATGGCATCGGCCTCGGCCGGGCCGATCCAGATAGGAAGGTACCGGTCTGCATCCTTCTCACGCAAGATGACCACGCGCTGGTAGTTCATCAGGCTAACCCGGATGCTCTCAATGGTCAGCTCAATCAAGTCGGATCATACCTCCCGGATGCCTTCAATTTAGCCAAGGCCACTAGGCCTGTCAAACGAAACGCCCACTTCCTGCGGCCGTTCCGGCGGCCCCGGAGGTGGCCGGCTCGAAGCTCGATTGGCCATGATCTGGCTGACGAACGCCATGATGAGCACGCCGATCGCGAGGAGCAAAAGCACCAGCGTGATGCCCGGGAAGCTGGTGATCTGGTCCAGCAGGTCAGTGAGCGCGCCGATGAACAGCACCGGTAGTAACGAGAGGAAGTTGGCGGACACGATCTGAGTCGCGAAGATGCGGCCGCGCATCTCCGCCGGGGCACGCTCGTGCAGGATCGTCTGGGCCGGCGCATTCAAGAAGGAGTAGCTGAACCCCAGCGGGCCAGCAAAGAACATGGTCAGCGCCTGCAACAAGGAAAGTCCCAATATCCGCTCCGGGTTGAGCGGGCCGGGAGCAACGTCCAGCAGTGAGGCCAGCGGCTTGACGATAACGAAGCCCATGAGGCTCAGCGCGATGCCGCAAAGGCCGATCACAACTACCCGCTCCATCCCGTAGCGCTTGCTGAACCACGGCAAGAAGCGCAGCCCGACCAGCGCGCCGATACCGGTGGGAGCGAAGACGAAGGCCGCGTTGTCCGGTGAGATGTGCAGGATATCGTCCATGTAGCGCGGAATGAGGATCGCGAAGAGCAACACCAGCGAGCTGCTGACGATGAGCTGACCCAGCGCCAGCATCGACCGGCCGTCCTGGAGGAGCGGCCGCCAGCCCTCACCAAACTCCGCGGGAATACTCCTCAGCGCCGGACGCTCGGGGGCCATCGGCTCGGCGACCTCGAAGGTAGAGAGCAGCCAGCAGAACGCCGCCGAGGCCAGGAACATGGCCGCTCCCATGATGAACACGGCCTCTTCGCCGTTCTCGCCGAAGCTCTTGAGGAACAGCGGCGCCAGGAACACCATGCCCAGCAGCTGGGAGCCAGTGACGGTGAAGTTGTAGAGACTGTTGGCGTTGACCAGGCGCTCACGCGGCACCAACGCCGGGATCAGCGCCACGACAGCCGGATTGAAGAAGAGGCCTGTGGCGGAAAAGCCGACGCTGATGAAGTCGATCGCCAGGATGTCCTCGTGGAAGAAGAGGTAGAGCAGGCAGGCGCCGCAGCGTAGCAGGTTGGTGATGACCAGCACCGGGATCTTGCGCCAGCGGTCCAGCAGCACGCCGACCGCCAGGCCCAGCAGCAGCGAAGGCAGGATAAAGGAGAAGATGAGGATACTGGTCTGCGTGCTGGAGCCGGTGATCTTGAGGACGACGATGAGCAGGCTAAAGAGCAGCGCGTTCTGGGCGGTCTGCGCCAATCCCTGGCCCAGCCAGAGGGTCAGGAACCGCCGATCCGCCAGCAGCGGCCGGCCGTCAGCTTCGGAGCCCAGCGGCGGGTCATTCACCGGCCGGAGACTCCTTTCGGGAGACCAGCTCCTTCACCCGTTTATCCAGCTCGCGCCGCGAGAGGAGGACCCGCCGCTGGCAGCCGCGGCAGACCAGCCCGATGTCCGCCCCCAGCCGCACCACCTCCCACTCGTAGCTGCCGCAGGGATGCGGCTTGCGCAGCCTGAGGATGTCGCCAAGCTCTAC
>DASRHH010000072.1:0-6377 GCA_035650635.1 Dehalococcoidia bacterium
GACCTCTCCTCTGCCTCTCGCGCGAAGAGACCGCCCGCTACTGCCAAGAGCTGGGCATCGAGGCGCGCCAGGACCCTACAAACCTGCTCCCGGATGCCACCCGCAACCGCCTGCGCAACCAGCTGTTGCCAGAGCTGCGGCATTACAACCCCCGTATCGACGAAGCGCTGGTCCGCCTCGCAAACGCAGCCGCAGCCGACGACGCCGTCCTGGAGTCGTTGGCCAGCGAGGCCCTGCAGGAGCTGGCGGCGATCGATAATGAAAGCGTCTCCATCCTGCGGGAGCGCTTCGCCGCCCTGGCGCCGGCACTGCAGGTGCGCCTACTGCGGTTGGCCGCCGAGCGGCTACTGCAGCCCGCGCCGCAGCTGGAGGCTGTCCACCTGGAGGCCGCTCAGGATGCGCTGCGCAGCCCTCGCGGCAGCGTCTCTCTGCCGGGTGGCCTGCAGCTGGACGTCACGCCGGAGCGGCTGCTGCTGCGCCTGGACGAGGCGCCGGTTGCGCAACCGCTGCCGGAGACGCCGCTGGCGGTGCCCGGGATCACGATCGTCGGCGACTGGCGCCTCGAGGCAGAGGCTGCCCCGTTGCCGGTCGACCCCGCCCAGGCCGACCCGCTGCTGGCGCTGCTGGACGCCGACGTCCTGGGGCCGCACCCCTACGTGCGGTCGCGCCGGCCCGGCGACCGCCTGCAGCCGCTGGGCATGCAGGGCGAGAAGAAGCTGCAGGACCTGCTGGTGGACGCGCACGTGCCGGCCTCGGAGCGGGACGCCCTGCCGCTGGTCTGCGGCGAACGCGGCATCGCCTGGGTCGTCGGCGTACGGATCGCCCAGCCGGCGGCTATCGGCCCACGGACACAACGTGCCGTGCGCCTGCGGGCAAGTCGCGTCGACTCCACCAGGGAGCGGGATTGACGTGCTTTATCATTCGATTAAGCGACCGCGCGAATTCTTCGATACAACTATTGCCTTTTGTCGAAGATTTGCTAGAATGGATGCAGCCAGGGAGCCCCACTCCCCGGCGAACCGACAGCGCAACTACTCCTTAGGCGAAACGATTTCCCATCTTCTGCTGTCTTCCCTTAAGCACAGCTCCGAACGCGCGCAATATCCCCAAAATCGCATTAACGGCAAAATCCCAACATCGGCTGGAGACGAATAAGTGAGCATAACCGAACTCGAAACCCGAACTCGCGAAGAGCTGCTGGAGGTAGCGAAAGACCTTGGCGTCGGCGGGGTCACCGGCCTGCGCAAGCAGGACCTGGTGTTCCGCATCCTGCAGGCCCGCGCGGAGCAGGAGGGCAACTACTTCGCGGGCGGCATCCTGGAAGTGGCCAACGACCAGTATGGCTTCCTCCGCTGCTCCGGCTACAAGCCTAGCCCTAGCGATGTCTACGTCTCGCAGTCACAGATCCGCCGCTTCGGCCTGCGCACCGGCGACTACGTCATGGGCCAGGTGCGGCCTCCCAAGGAGTCCGAGAAGTACTACGGCCTGCTGCGGGTGGAGGCCGTCAATGGCCTGGACCCGGAGGTCGCCAAGCAACGCCCGGCCTTCGAGACGTTGACCCCGATCTTCCCGCTCGAGCTGATCGACCTGGAGGCCGGCCTCAACAACCTCTCCAACCGCCTCGTCAACCTGGTGGCGCCCATCGGCCGCGGCCAGCGCGGCATTATTGTCGCGCCGCCCAAGGCCGGCAAGACGATCCTCCTCAAGAACATCGCCACCGCCATCGCCAAACGCTACGACGACATCCATATCATCGTCATGCTAATCGGCGAGCGGCCAGAAGAGGTCACCGACTGGCGCCGCTCCGTCGAAGACGCGGAGGTCGTCGCGGCCACGTTCGATGACCCCGTCGAGGAACAGACGCGCGTCGCCGAGCTCGGCATCGAGCGGGCCAAGCGCCTCGTCGAGGGCAAGCGCCATGTCGTGGTGCTGCTGGACGGCATTACGCGCCTCACCCGCGCCTACAACCTGGCGCTGCCGCCCAGCGGACGCACCCTCTCCGGCGGTATCGACCCAGTGGCCCTCCACCCCTCCAAGCGGCTCTTCGGCACGGCTCGCAACGTGGAGGAGGGGGGCAGCCTGACGATCATCGCGACTTGCCTTGTCGATACGGGCAGCCGCATGGACGAGGTCATCTTCGAAGAGTTCAAGGGCACCGGCAACATGGAGCTCTGGCTGGACCGCCGCCTGGCCGAGAAGCGGGTCTTCCCCGCCATCGATGTCATGCGCAGCAGCACCCGCCGCGAGGAGCTGCTCTACGACGAGGAGCACTTCCAGCGCATCTCTCTGCTGCGGCGGATGGCCTCGCTGGTCGGCGGCAACAGCCAGAACCCGAGCGACGTCACGGAGCGCATCCTGGAACGCGTGCAAAAGAGCCGCACCAACGACGAGTTCCTGGCGACTCTGAAAGACGCCATCTAAGCATCAACCCGAGTAGAGCAAGCGGCACGCGCGAGAAGCGGTGCCGCTTTTCTTTTGGGCATCAGCAAGGGCGGGGGGGGCATTAAGGCCCTCCGCCCTCTTCGTCCTGGAGCTACTTCTGCCAGTAGACCAGGATAGGACCGTCGGCGCCGCGAATGCAGGCCGCCGTCACGCTACCGAAAACGATGCGCTCTACCGCTGGACGGGCGTGAGCCGTGACCGCCAGGATCGCGTCCTTGCGGCCGTCCAGGAAGTGGCAGATGGCCGCGCCGGGGTCGCCGTGCAGCACCTCCCAGTCCACCTCCAGCTTATGCTTCGATTCGACCTCGTGCGCCAGGCCCATCAGATACGCCGATTCCAGGGCGTCGCTCACGGGGATACCGGGGTCGACGAGGCCTGCGAGCTCATCGCCGGAGGGGGAGCGCCGCGCTGCCCGGCGCCGGAACGGTTCAATCGCCTGCACCAGGGTTAGTTTCGCCTTCAAGTCCAGCGCCAGCTGAATCGCGCTGGGCAGGATGGCCTCCGGGAAGCTCGTGCCATCGAGCGCGACGACGACGCTACTGATGTCCACGTTCCCGGGGGCATGCCCTCGCGGTCGATAGATGAGGACCGGCTTGCCGACGGTCTTGACGACGCTAAACGCGACACTACCCAGCAGCATTTCGCGTACTCCGGTGCGTCCGTGCGTGGTCAGGATCGCCAGGCTGTTGGGCTGGCTCTTGATCTCCTCGGTGATGGCGCCGGCGATGGCGCCTTGTTCGACGTTGATCGTGACGTGTTCGCCCAAGCGGCTCGCAACGCTGCTCAGGTAGTTGCTGGCCGCTGCGATCTCGCCGGCATTGGCCACGACACGGTTCAACTCTATCTCGGCGCCGGTCGCTTCAGCCATCTTCTTAACGTAAGGCAGGACTTCCTCGGCGTGCTCAGAGCCGTCCAGGTTCACGATTATCGGTCTGTACATGGCGCTTTCCTTCCTTAGCCTGCGGCTGGTCCGCTATCCGCCGGCCTTACAGACAGTTTGCCACCCTGCGGAACAGCGCCTCAAAGGCCGCACGGCCCTTTAGCGGCGGGCCTTTCGTCACTTCGTGGCGGGGCCATTGGACACGGCTGGCTCTTCCACTAATCCCGCACCTGCCATTCGGCCCCTCTGCATAGGGCCATTCTGCCTGTCAGCTAGGCGACTTCTAGGCCATGCCAACGCGCTTGCGGTACGTCAACCTTGAGGCAGCGGCAGAAACTCACCCGAAAGGACGGCCATACATTGGTTCTGCAAAGCGGCAGCAAAGTAGAAGACCTGGTAATGGAGCGGCCCGATACATTCCGCATTCACAGCCGCGCTTATACGGACCCGGCGATCTTTGAGTTGGAGATGCAGCAGATCTTCCAGCGCACCTGGGTCTACGTGGCTCACGAGACCGAGATACCCAGCAGCGGCGACTACAAGACGACTACGATCGGCCGGCAGCCGGTCATCGTGGCGCGCGGCTCCGATGACAACAAGATCCGCGTGCTCCTCAACCGCTGCCGCCATCGTGGCGCCACAGTCTGCCAGATGGAGCAGGGCAGCGGCAACTACTTCCGCTGCTCCTACCATGGCTGGGTCTACACCAACTCCGGCGCCCTGGTCGGCGTGCCGGCCGAGGAAGGTTACGGCAGCGATTTCCAGAAGCCCGCGCTGGGATTGGTGGAGTTGCCACGCGTCGACAGCTACCGCGGCTTCATCTTCGCCAGCTTCAGCCCTGACGGCCCCAGCCTGTCAGACCACCTCGGCAACGCCAAGCCCTACATCGACCGCTTCATAGACCTCGGCCCGGACGGCATCGAGGTCAAAGGGGGCGTCGGCAAGGGCGGCTACAAGGGCAACTGGAAGTTCCAGATGGAGAACACGGTAGACGGCTACCACTTCACCTTCACTCACGCCGCCTACCTGGCGCTGATCAGCCGGCGCTCCGGCAAGCCCGGGGCCACGGAAGGCTACACGGCTGACCTGGGCAACGGGCACGCGCTGCTGGGCGTTGGCCTGGGCGCCGACGACCACCATCGCAAGAGCGTCAGCGGCCTGGAGACGCGGGCGGACCTGCACTACGGCCCCGGCTACAACCTGAGCATCTTCCCCAACCTGGCATTGCTCTTCGCGCAGGTGCGAGTGATCCGGCCGATCTCCGTCGACCAGACACGCGTCGATATCTATCCGGTGCGCCTCAATGGAGTCTCCGAGGAGGTCAACCGCAAGCGCCTGACGGAGCACGTCGACTTCTACGGCCCCGCCAGCTTCGCCCAGCCGGACGACGTCGAGATGTTCGCACGTTGCCACCTGGGCCAGGGCGCCGATGCCATTCCCGGCTCCGAGTGGGTGCTGATGAGCCGCGGCCTACAAGACGAGGCGGCAGACGATGATGGGGTTCGCTTGACCAAGGGCTTAACCGAAAGCAGCCAGCGAGCTTTCCACCGGCAGTGGAGAAAGCTTATGGCCGATTGACGAGGTCAGGCTTATCGAACGCCGGAAAGAGGAAGGAACGAAAATGAGCGCTTATCAAGTGGGCAAAGTGCTGCACGATATGCAGCGAAACCCTCAGTTGGCTGCGGAGTTTCGCGAGAGCAGAGAAGCCGTACTTGCTCGCTACGACCTAACTGAAAAAGAGAAACAGGCCATCCTGGCTGGCAACGTTCGGTTTTTGTTTGAGGAGGGCGTCCACTGTATGGTCCTGATTTCCAGCAGCCGCCTGCTTGGTCTGGACATGGAGCAATTCGTCACCGCGTTGCGGCCGCTGGCCGCGGCCTAGGCGGTCAACGATCCATCGATTGAGCAACGATTCCTTGGACACTAGAGGGAGGCAGGAAAATGGGTGAAATCGTATTCGCAGCTGCCGCAAGCCACGCCCCTGGCATCACTGGAGACCTGGAAAACGCCGATCCAGAGCAGGCCAGCAGATTCTACGCCGGCATGGAGCAGCTGCATCAAGCTTTTGAAGCGGCCCAACCGGATGTTGTCATCGTGGTTAGCAATGACCATCTCTACAACTTCTACCTGGACAACACACCTACCATCGCCATCGGAGTCGGCGAATCCCACTTCGGGCCCTTTGAGCCAGAGTCCTGGCTCCGTATCAAGCAAAGGACCCTTCCCGGGCATCCGGAGTTGGCGAAGGCGCTGCTCCGAGAGGCCGTCAATTCCGGCTTTGACCTCGCTTTTTCTGAGGAACTGAGCCTGGGC
Organism: Dehalococcoidia bacterium; assembly: GCA_035650635.1. Lineage (GTDB taxonomy): Bacteria > Chloroflexota > Dehalococcoidia > SM23-28-2 > DASRHH01 > DASRHH01. Next base: position 5,636 of record DASRHH010000072.1, read on the forward strand.
CACGCGGAGATGGTCCCGCTCCATTTCATCACGCCGGCCTGGACCGTACCAGTTGTGCCGATCATGGTTAATGATTTCGTGCAGCCAATGCCCTCCCCGCGTCGCATCTATCAGCTGGGACAGCTGATCCGACGGTTTGTGGAGGCCCGACCAAAAGGAGAGCGTGTTGCCTTGGTCGGCACGGGCGGACTCTCGCACTGGGTAGGCTTGCCGGAACAGGGACGCGTCAACCCGGAGCTAGACATCGAGTTCCTGGAGACAGCCGCCGAGGCGCGCTCGGAGTCGCTTGCCGAGTGGACCAACGAGGAGTTCAGCAAGGGCGGAAACGGCATGCACGAACTGCGCAACTGGCTCGGCGTCGCTGGGGCCGTGCAGGACCGCAAGGCGGAAGTTACGACCTACGAGCCTATGGTGCCGTGGATTACCGGCTGCGGGGCACTGGTTTGGCAGTTGTAAACCACTGGGAGAGGACTCACAGAGATCATGATGGCAGCTCCGCCAACCCTGCGGGCGAAGAGGGAGGATAAGGACATGGCAATAAGTCACGAGCTACGGCACGAGATCGAGCAGTTCCTGTACCAGGAAGCTCGCATGCTGGACGACCAGCAGTTCCACGAGTGGCTGGAGCTGTTCACGGAGGACGTCCACTACTGGATGCCCACGCGAACCAACTACTATCGCAAGGACTCCAAGGCTATCGCCGTGTTGAACCGCGGCGCCCTGCAGGAGCAGGAAGAGATGG
>DASRHH010000073.1:0-5915 GCA_035650635.1 Dehalococcoidia bacterium
ATCCACTCTCCGTGCAGCAAGTGCAGGTGCTGGAGAGCAACGCCCGCGACTTCGAGCTGCCGTTCTTCGGCATTAGCGATATGCGGCAGGGCATCGTCCACGTGATCGGACCGGAGCAGGGGATTACACGTCCGGGCCTGACCATCGTCTGCGGGGACAGCCACACCTCGACCCACGGGGCTCTCGGCGCGCTGGCGTTCGGCATCGGCACGTCCGAGGTCGAGCATGTCCTCGCGACCCAGACACTGCGACAGGTGCGGCCGAAGACAATGTCTGTGGAGGTCAATGGCAAGCTGGCCAATGGCGTTGTCGCCAAGGACGTCATCCTGGCGATCATCAACCAGATCGGCACGCACGGCGGCATCGGCCACGTCATCGAGTACCGCGGCGACACCATCCGCAACCTCTCGATCGAGGGACGGATGTCCGTCTGCAACATGTCGATCGAGGGCGGCGCCCGCGCCGGCATGATCGCGCCAGACGAAAAGACGTTCGCCTACCTGGAAGGACGGCCGCTGGCACCCAGGGGAAAGGACTGGGAAGCAGCGCTGGACTACTGGCGTTCGCTCCCGACCGAGGCAGACGCCAAGTTCGACAAGGTGGTCTCGCTCAAGGCGGAGGACATCCAGCCGACCGTCACCTGGGGCACGACACCCGCCCAGAGCGTGCCGGTGACCGGTCGCATTCCTGACCCCGATAGCTTCGCCGATTCGGGCGCCCGCGAGCTGGGCTGGCGCTCCCTCAAGTACATGGACCTCGAGCCGAACACCGCTATCCAGGACATACCGCTGGACCGCGTGTTCATCGGCTCCTGCACCAACGCCCGCATCGAGGACCTGCGCGCCGCGGCGTCCATGGTCCGCGGCCAGAAAGTAGCGCCGAGCGTAAAGGCCATGGTCGTGCCTGGCTCTGGCCTGGTGAAGGCGCAGGCTGAGAAGGAAGGCCTGGACAAAGTGTTCACGGACGCCGGCTTCGAGTGGCGGGACGCCGGCTGCTCCATGTGCCTGGGCATGAACCCGGACATCCTCCTGCCGGGCGAGCGCTGCGCCTCCACCTCCAACCGCAACTTCGAAGGGCGCCAGGGCCCCGGCGGCCGTACCCACCTTGTGAGCCCGCAGATGGCTGCGGCGGCGGCCATCGCTGGCCACTTCGTCGATATCCGCAGCTGGGGCGGCAACTGATGGAGCCGTTCAGCAGCGTGCGCGGCCGCGCCATCCCGCTTGACCGCAGCAATGTCGATACAGATTCGATCATTCCGGCGCGCTACCTCAAGCGCATCGAGCGCACCGGCTACGGCCCCTTCGCCTTCGAGGCGTGGCGCAAAGACCCGGCTTTCGTGCTCAACAACCCGGCCTATGAGGGCGCGCCGATCATGCTGGCCAAGCAGAACTTCGGCTCCGGGTCCAGCCGCGAGCACGCTGTCTGGGCGCTGGAGGGACTGGGCGTGCGCTCCGTCATCGCGCCCTCGTTCGCGGACATCTTCAAGAACAACTGCTTCCAGAGCGGCCTGCTGACGGTGGAGCTGCCGGAGGAGCAGGTCGATTTCCTGATGAAGCGCGCCAAAGAGAAGCCAGACGCGGAGCTAGAGGTCGACCTCGAGTCGCAGACGGTGCGGGCAACGGATGGCGATTGGTCCGCGCACTTCGATATCGACCCATTCAAGAAGTACCGGCTGCTGCGCGGCCTGGACGACATCGCGATGACGCTGGCGTACGAGCCGGACGTGTCCGCCTTCGAATCGCAGCGCCCGCGTTGGCTCGACCCGGCAGTTCGCTAAACTTAGATTTCTCTTCCTTCGAACTTTTTGGTATTCTGTGCGAGCTATGAACGGCGTCGTCACCCTCATCGGCGCCGGCGAATTGATGTCGGCGACCAGCCACCTCCACCGAGCGGCACTCACCCGTGTCGGCCGTTCTCCACGCGCTGTTTTCCTCGATACAACCGCCGGCTTCGAGACCAATATCGACGCCATCGTGCAGAAAGCCGTCGAATACTACAGCCACCACCTGCAGACGGAACTGCACGTGGCGCGCTACCGCCACAGCGAACGCGTGACGCCCGCTGAGGCGGGCGCAGCCATCGCGGAGGTGCGAGCGGCCGACATCATCTTCGCGGGCCCGGGCAGCCCGACTTACGCCGTGCAGCAGTGGCGCAACTCGCCGCTCTGGGATGAGGTCCTGCAGCGCTTCCAGGCCGGCGCGCATCTGCTCTTCGCCAGCGCCGCTTCCATCACGCTGGGCCGCTATACATTGCCCGTTTACGAGATCTACAAGGCCGGCGCCGACCCCTACTGGGAGGAGGGCCTTGACCTCTTGGGGCAGCTTGGCCTCAATGTGGCGATAGTGCCACACTTCAACGATAACTCCGGCGGCGAGAATTACGACTCGCGCTTTTGTTATGTCGGTGCGCGCCGCTTCGACGCTTTGCAGGAGCAGTTGCCGCCCGATATCACGATACTCGGGATCGACGCCTACACCGCCGTCGTCCTCGATCCGGCCACCCGCCAGGCGACCATCGCCGGCCAGGGCGGACTCACGGTCATCGGCGACGGCGAGCAGCAGCACTACCCCTCCGGCTCGCAGCTGCCGTTCGAGGCCCTGCAGACCACTTCGCGAGAGCTGGTGGCGACCGCCCGCGAGGAGCAAGTCTACACCGGCTACGACTACGCCGACGACCCCGGCACTGAAGACGACATCCAGTCCCTGGTAACCTACATCGAAGGTCTGAGCGCCTTGGGCGAGCCCGAGAAGCTGGAGCTGATCACCCGCCTCCAGCGCCTGCGGGAACAGCAGCAGTCCGCGCCCGGAAAGAGCGACGACGGCCTGGTGGGGCTGATCCTGGAGCTGCGCAGCAACCTGCGTGAGCTCAAGCGCTACGACCTGGCTGACCAGGCCCGCGACCGCCTAAACGAGCTGGGCTACGAGATCAGTGATAGCCCCCAGGGAGCGACATGGCAGCGCCGGTAGCGCATCGCACGCGCCTGCTGCCCGTGGGCGAGCTGTCCCTGCATGTCCGTGAGTGGGACGGCGGCCGCGAGCCTCCCTTCTTGCTGGTGCATGGCCTCTCTTCTAACTCCCTCACCTGGTCCGGCGTCGCGCGGCGCCTCAGTGAGCGCGGCCACTACGCGGCAGCCGTCGATCAGCGGGGCCACGGCCTCAGCGATAAGCCGGAGCAGGGCTACGACTTCGACCACGTGACCACAGACCTGCGGGCGCTCATCGAAGCGCTCGGCCTGGAACGGCCGATACTGGTAGGGCAATCCTGGGGCGGCAATGTCGTCCTGGAGTTCGCGGCCCGTTACCCCGGCATCGCGCGCGGACTCGTGCTGGTCGATGGCGGCTTCATCGAGCTGTCGGCCCAGCCGGACGCCACCTGGGAGCAGATCGAGCGCGACCTCAAGCCTCCGGTCCTGACCAATCGCCGCGCGGAGGATGCACAAGCCTTCATGCGCAACTGGCACCCGGACTGGAGCGACGAGGGCCTGGAGGGAACGTTCGCCAACCTGGAAGTCTTGCCGGACGGCACTATCCGCGCCCGCCTGACGCTCGACCGACATATGATGATCCTGCGCTCGCTCTGGGAGCAGAAGCCCTCGCAGCTCTATCCGCGGGTGAGCGTGCCGGTGCTGGTGGCCGCGGCCCGTGACGGCGATAGCCTGCCAGACGACGACAACAAGACGCGCTGGATCCATAGCGCCGAGTCCGGACTCGCCAGCGTTCGCGTCCGCTGGTTCGACGAGACCGATCACGACATCCACGTCCACCGCCCGGAACTGCTGGCCGACTGGATCCTGGACGCGCTGGACATGGGGTTCTTTGGGGACTGAGATGCACGCCAACAGCGAGAGTCACCCCCAGGTGTTGCTGATCACGCTGGCTGCTCTGCCGGAGCGCTGCGATTCCCTGTGCAAGGCCATCCTGCACGAGCAGGGCGAGATTACAGCCGTGCGACCGGAATCCAGCCTTCCCGACCCCGGCCAGTTCGACGCTATCATCATCGACGGGCCGCAGACGGGCCTTCACGCCAGCGACATCGAGCGGCTGGTGCGCTACGTCCAGGCCGGCGGCTTCGTCCTGGCGATCAACGCCGCGCCGGAAACGCCAGAAGGACTGCTCTCGCAGTCACTGTTGGGCTGCCACTCCCTGCCGCGGCTGCAGCTAGGCGAGTTCTTCGTGCGGACGGCGCCGGCCGGCCACGAGCTGCTGCGCCGCATCCCGGATGAGTTCGCACTGCTGGACTCCTTCGCGCCGTTGCAGCCGCTGGACGGCCACACGACCACGCTGATCAACGCCCGCCTACGCTTCCATGACCAGCCGGTGATCATCGAGCACGTGCTGGGCAAGGGGCGTGTCGTCGTCAGCGCCCTGGGGGGCACCCGCGAGGGCCTGGAGACGCCGGCCCTGCGCACCTTGTTCCGGCGCTCATTGCTGACACGCAACGGTAAGCAGGCGGAGAAGGCACTCGGCGTCGGCATTGTGGGCTACGGGCCACTGGGCGGCGTCGGCTACGCCCACGGAGTCGCCGTGGCACACACGCCGGGCCTGCGCCTGGTCGCCGCCTGCGACCGCGCAGCCGACCGGCTGGAGGCCGCCCGCGCCGACTTCCCGGACCTCAAAGCCTACGCCGAGGCCGAGGAGCTGGCCCGCGACCCCGAGGTCGATATTGCCATCGTAGCGACGCCACCCTCGGCGCACGTCGACTTGATCAGGCTGATGCTCAAGGCGGGCAAGCACGTGGTCAGCGAGAAGCCGCTCTGCCTCACCGTCAAAGACGCCGACTCCCTTTACGAAGAGGCAGTCGCCGGCGGCCTGGTGCTCACGGTCAGCCAGAACCGGCGCTGGGACGCCGACTTCCTGGCAATCAAGCGGACTATCAACACCGGCATGCTGGGCGAGGTCTTCAACATCGAGACGTTCGTCGGCTCCTTCGCGCACCCCTGCCGCGAGTGGCACTCCGAGACGGCGATCTCCGGCGGCACCGAATACGACTGGGGCTCGCACCACATCGACTGGATCCTGCAGCTGATGGGCTCGCCGCCACAGCAGGTCAGCGCCATCGCCCAGAAGCGCGTCTGGCACGACGTCAGCAACCACGACCAGATACGCATTCGCATGCTCTGGGAAGACGGCCGCGAGGCGGAGTTCATGCACTCTGATCTGGCAGCCATCCGCAAGCCCAAGTTCTACCTGCAGGGCACGCAGGGGACATTGTCCGGCCACTACCGGCCGCTGGTCTCGGAGAGCATCGAGCCAGGGCGGGGCTACGTGAGGCTGGAGTCGCACCATGCCGAGGCGCCGGCCGAGCTCATCCTCAAGCGTTACGAGTTCGCGACGGGACATCTCTCGGAGCAGACGCTGCCGCTGGTAGTGCCGGAGCCGTACCCGTTCCATCGCAACCTGGCGGACCACCTGCACAGCGATGGCACGCCCCTGGCCGTCAGTTACCAGTCCGTTCGCAACGTCATCGCCGTACTGGAGGCCGCCCACGAGTCTGCAGAGCACGGCGGCGTGACCCTGGCGCCACCCCTCTAGCGTGGCGCCCCTGCGCTGGGGAGTCCTGGGCGTGTCGGGCCTGGTCGGCCGTCGCGCCGTCCTGCCGGCCCTCGCCGCCAGCCCGACCGCCTCTCTGAAAGCGATCGCCAGCCGCGATCCCGCGCGGGCGGAGGCCGAGGCGCAGATCTTCGGCGCCGAACGAGCCTACGGCAGCTACGAGGCGCTGCTGGCTGACCCGGAGGTCGAAGCCATCTACATCCCACTGCCCAACGGCCTGCACTGCGAATGGACGCTAAAGGCGGCCGCCGCCGGCAAGCACGTCCTCTGCGAGAAGCCGCTGGCCTGCAACGCCGAGGAAGCCTGGCGCATGTCCGAGGCCTGCCGGCAGGCCGGCGTCCAGCTGATGGAGGCCTATATGACGTC
>DASRHH010000074.1:0-35735 GCA_035650635.1 Dehalococcoidia bacterium
CTGCTCTTGTTGGCCCATAGGTCAGCGAAAGCTCCCTGTTGCCGATTTCAGACATCAGACGTGCCAACTGGATAATGGTCGTGCCGCGGCCAGTAGAGACGTTCCACATCAGATTGCCCGGCCAATCGATGGCAAGCAACACGGCAGCCGCCAGGTCTCGCACATGAACGAAATCACGGCTTTGCAGGCCGTCGCCGTTGATGCGCACACTGCGGCCTTCGCGCAGCTGTTGAGCGAAGATCGCTACCACGCCGCCCTCAATGTCGGAGCGCTGGCGGGGACCGTAGACGTTGGACGGACGCAGTATGGCGTGCGATGGCGATTTTGCGCGGAGCAGCTGTTCGGCGGCGTACTTGTGCAGGCCATAGTAGCTCGCCGGCGCGGGTAGCGTATCCTCGGTCACGGGATAAGCTGTGTTGCCGTAGATGGCCCCGCCGGACGAGATGAAAACAAAGCGCCCGGAGCCCTGTCTCTCCGACGCCTCCAGCAGTCTCAGTGTGCCCCTGACGTTGATCTCCCAGTCCAGACCCGGGTCCGTCATGGAGTGGCCAACGTTAGTCTGGGCGGCGCAGTGGACAACCGCATCGTAGGGGCCACCCCTGAATGCTGCATCCACGTCGGAATCGGACCTGATGTCGCCCAGCTGCAGGCAGGCCTCTGGCGGCAGGTTGGCGGGGTCGCCGCTGCTCAGGTTATCGAGCACGTCGACTCGCCAGCCTGCCGCCAGCAGCGCAGCGACAGTGTGCGAGCCGATGAAGCCGGCGCCGCCGGTCACCAGCGCTCTCCGCTGAGCCGGCCGGTCAGGAGCTGCCATTAGCATTCTCCTCCAGGCCGGGGCAGGTATCGAGATAGGGGCGGATCGATAGCAGCTCGTCCAGGCGGACGAACTGGTAGCCCTCGGCGCGAAGTCCCTCGATGATGCCCGGCAGCGCATTCAGCGTGTTCGAGCGGTCCACGCCCTGCTGGGTATCCTCGCCGTCGTGCAACAGGATGATCGATCCCGGCCGGACCGACCCAACAACCCGCCGCACTATCGTCTCGGATGAAGGCCGCTTCCAGTCCTCGGGGATCACATCCCAGCCGACGGTCTTCATACCTGCGGACGAAACTGCATGCAACTGCCAGGGCGTGTGGAAGCCGTTGGGCGGCCGGTAGATGGCCGGGCAGACGCCGGCGGCCCGAGCGATGCTTTTTTCAGCCTTTCCCAACTCGGCGTAGTTCCATTGGAAGATCGCGTAGCGCTTCTGGTGGTGATAGGAGTGGTTGCCAACCAGGTGGCCACGTTCGACCAGGGACTTGACGACCTCTGGATGGACATCGGCGTTTTGTCCGACGATGAAGAATGTTCCCTGTACTGAGTAGCTTTCCAGGATGTCGGCAATGGACAGCGTCCAGGGATCGTTGGGGCCGTCGTCAAACGTGATCGCCACCAGTTTCTCCGTTCGCGGGCCGTGCGTAATGATGCTCCCGTAAACCTGGGAGGACGGCGACATGGCCCAGTAGACCGCCAGGCCAAACAGGCCCAGGACAAGCAACACCGGGATGGCGATCTTCCACCACATGCCTTCAAGAGGGCTGCTCTGGCACCAGGGCCGGCGCCCGGCGGGCCCTGGCGATAAACGCCGCGGCTGCCATAGCAGCCAGGCCTGAGGGAACAGCTCCCAGGAACAGGCAGCCAAGAACCGCTACCGCCACGTGTACGCTGGCCGCGGAGGCGACGAATCCAGCCGCCGCCGGGCCCGCCGCGTGGCCGAGACTTTCGAATGTCAGGAACCAGGCCAGCACGCTTGCCGGCGCTTGGGCGGGGGCAAGATCCAGTGCCGCTGCAGTCAACGAAGGCACCGCCAGACCAAGGCCCACGGCTGCCACAACCGCCAGGACGGCAGCAACCGCCAAACCATCGCTGGCGGCCAGGCCGCAAACAGCCATGCCGGCGCAGCTGAGGCCCAGCAGGAGCATCGGCTCGCGCCCAAGACGGTCTGATAGGGCACCGCCAGCCACGAGTGCCGGGGGGAGGCAACACGCCGCCGGCGCTAGCAGCAGCACCTCTTCTCGCAAGGACAGTCCTAGGACGTCGCGGCCAAACGGCCGGTATATCGCCATCAGGCCGCTACCGGCGGCATTCTCCATCAGCAAAACGATGGCGAGAAAGAGAAACCTGCCGCTAATCAGCGGCCGGATCAACGATGCCGGGGCTATCGAGAGACGGCTTTCCCCAAAGGCCATTGCCGGGGCCATTCCGCGCGCACTCTGGGCGGCGCCGGCGACGAAAAGCAGCGTAATCGTGACGGCGACCGCATAATGCAGGCCAGCCGGAAGCAGGGTGCCCAGAGCCAGGGCAAGCGCCAGTCCGCCGGCGCTACTCAGCGTCAACGCCGAAGTCAGCTTGGCTCGCTCTCCCTCAGCGAACTCGGCCCTGGCGAGGGCGGTAATCGCCGGCCAGAGGATGGCCGCGCCAACGCCGTACGTTGCGGCGGCCACGGCCGCCAGGGGCAACCAGATCGGTGCTGCCAGGAAGATGCCCTGTGCGCCAATGACCGCCGCGAAGCCGGCGATGAAGCCCGCCCGCAGCCCTACCCTATCGATGAAGTGGCCACCGGCGGTTTGAGTTAGCAGCTTGGTCCCGCCGTAGCAGGCAAGGGCAAAGCCCGCCAGTCCAGCCCCGCCACCGTACTGCTCCGGCAGGTAGCTCTGCAGCGCGACGAGGAACGTAAAGCCGAAGGCAGCGTCCAGGCAGAGGGTCATTGCCAGGTAAGGGCGCGTCCGCCGGGAACGGACAAGCGAGAGCCAGGCGCCGATGAGTCCCAGCGCCTCCCGCGGCCTCAGCTCAGTAGACATGACACTCACTGAGCGACTTCGGCTTGCTACGAGCAGCGACGAACGGCCGAATGTCATACGCCGTGAATTTGCCGGAGGAGGGCCGGTAGATCACAGAGGCCTGGCCGCGCGACACCAGGCCGTCCAGCAAAGGCTGCTCGTTCAGGTGATAGCGCCCATAGGCTTTCTCGACGACGACGTAGTCAACGGACTTAAACGCCAGGAAGCACTGGTACTGAGACTCCACCCAGTTGCGGCGGAAGGTGCTTTCGCTGAAGAATTCGTTGCCAAGGATGGCCCCGTGGCGCACGAAGCGGTACATGCCATCCTCACGATCGTCCGGCTCCAGTACCCGATAGACAGCGCCAGGCTGGAACTGCGGCGAGGCAAAAAACGAAGCGTAGATGTTGCTGCTATTCATGATCGCGCCCGGGTAGCTGCCCTCCGCGAAGCCAAAGGGAATAGTGGCAAGTGATACGCCGGCTGCCAGCACCACCCCGAAAGTCAGCAGCGCCGGTCGATAGTACTTGAGGATCAGCGGCGCGAAGAGCGCGAAGACAAGCGGCGCCAGGATGACCGACTCCCGCCGTAACAGCGAATCGAAGATGGAGATGACGATGGTGATCACCGTGTTCTCATGGACGGACGGTGTAAGCAGTACCATCCAGGCGAACGGCAACAGCGCTACGCCCACCGGCAAACTCAGCATCACCAGAGGCCGCAACCGCTGCCGGTCCAGAAAGACCAGGTTGAGGCCGTAGAGGATCAGCGCCAGCCCGCCGACGATCCAGTGCGAGCTGATGGCCAGCCAGAGCAGCGCCGCGGCCAGGAGCCGCCGGTCGCGCTCAAAGGCCCAGATGAAAAGGAAGAAGAAGGCGAAGCTCCACATCGTCGCGAACTGGAACGCATAAATCGCATCGATGAAGAAAGGGTTCATCAGGAAGAGCAGCATGAACCATGGGCTCTTCATCACCGGCCGTGCCAGGCCGGCGGCCCATACCGTCCCCACTGTCGCAATCGCCATCAAAAGTACGACTCCCCAGTCGCCGACGACCGGGAAGACGGTTGCGCCTAGGAGGTAGGGCACCAGCGCGTAAGGAAAGGCAATCGCCCGTCCGCTATCGAGGGATGTTATTCGCAGGGGTATCCGGGCGTGGTCGAAGATCTGCTCGCTAATGAACCAGATGTGGGTGTAGTTGTGCATCGAGTCGTAGGCAAGGAAGATCGGATGAATCAGCAGATCGACCGCGATAAAGGCCACTCCGCCGATAGCCAGCGCCGGCAGCAGATACAAGAGCCAGCCGCCGATATCGCGCGGGGCCTGCCTCAAGCAGAACACCCGCCAGAAGGCGGCCGGCATCGCAAGCAGATCGATCACGCCGTCCTTGACCCGCGTGCGCGAACGCTGCACAGGCACGGGGACAAGGACGTCGTTGCTTACTCGATAACCCAGATGAGGCAGCACGACAGCCAGCTCAACGGTCTCACTGTAGCGGTAGCCGCGGTAGTACTTGATCGCCTCGGCCAGGGCCCCGGCGCGAAAGACGCGGAAGCCAGACTCCACATCCCGGTAACGCATTCCGGCCCACAGCGTGGCCCAGGCGGACATCACGAAATTTCCGAATCGCTTGAATAATGAGTAGCCGCTGAGATCGCGCCGGGCGATCACGCCGTCCAATCGGTTGGTCAGCAAGTTATCGATGAGGCGACCGATATCTGTGGGGTCGTGCTGGCCATCGGCATCGACCGTCAGGATGAGATCGTCCGGGCTAAGCCGGCCGGCCGCTATGTCCTTCTGCAAGCGCTGGAACGCCATATAGTAAGCGGCCGACATGCCACGGTTTTTGGCAAAGCGGATGAGGCGGGTTTCCGGCCGCGAATCGACCCACTCCGCTAACAGGTCGCCCGTGCCATCAGTGGAGCCGTCGTCGACAACGAAAATCCGGTCGACGGTCTGCTCCAGCTTCTCCAGGACACCAATGATGGTGCCGGCTTCGTTGTAAGCCGGCATGACGGCGACGATGAGCGGGCTCTTTGTGGTGGGGGCGAGCGGCTCAGTGAGCGACTGGCTCATGCTCGTGGGGAAGCCAGGCGAGATTCTTTCTCCAGGAGCCAATGCACCGTCTTCGCCACGCCGGTTTCGAAGGGGACTCGTGGTTCCCAGCCCAACTCCAAATGAGCTTTCTCGCTACTGACATCGCTGCCGGCGTAGTCCCCGCCGCGGCTCGGCATAAACTTGATTATGCTCTCGGATGGCACAAGGCGCAGGATGGCCTGGGCAATCCGCAGGATAGTCACCTTCTCAGAGCCGTCCAGGTTGTAGGTCTGGTTCGCCGCGCAGTCCTGCAGCGCCAGGACATGGCCTCGCGCTAGGTCCTCCACGTAGACGAACTTGCGGTGCTGGCTGCCGTCCCCGGCCACGGTCAGAGGCTCGCCCGCCAGGGCCTTGCCGACGAAGAGCGGGATCACCAGCGAAGGGCGCATCCGCGGGCCGTAAGGGATACCGTAGCGCAGAATGGTAAACGGCAACTGGTGCTGGTTCCAGTAGTCGTGGCAGAGCAGCTCGCCGGCGATCTTGGACGACGTATAAAGATGGCGGTTGGCGGCGATATCGATCTGGACCGTCTCGTCCACGACCTCGGGCGCGGCGGACCCGAGTGAGGAGTACACCCAGACGGTGCTGGCGAACAGCACGCGCCGCAGCGAGTTCTCTCGAGCGGCCTCCAGGAGGCAAAGGGTGCCGCGCACGTTGAGATCGATCGCCCGCACGGGATCACGGTTAACGTCATTGACGTCGGCGACCGCCGCCAGGTGGAAGACGACATCGAGGCCGGAGGTGGCATCGATCAGCGCCTCCTGGTCCAGCAGGTCCGCCTGATGATGCTCGACGTCCGGCCTCTGCGGCAGCGCCAGGTCAATGACACGCACGTTGTGGCCGGCCTCGATCAGCGCATCAACGACATGCGAGCCGATGAAGCCAGAGCCGCCGGTGACGCCGATCCTCATCCTAGGCACGCTCCTTTTGCAGCTGCAGCCGCTCCAGGCTAGCAGCCAGCGACTCCACCACGTACTCCGCGTCGGCTTCCCTCATTACCGCGGAGATCGGCAGGCAGATGTGGCGAGCGCAGAGGTCGTCAGCCTGGGGTAGATGGCATTCGCCGTCCGCAAAGACGGGCTGCCGGTGACAGGGCGTCTCATAGACCTCGCCGCTCAGGCCGATGTCGAACTCCTCGCGCAGCATTCGCTTCAGCGGTGCCCGCTCGACTCCGTCCAGGAGCGCGATGTACTTGTAGTAGTTCGATTCCGATTGCGTGGCCGGCTGCACCGGGACTATCGCGGGGGCCAGCCCGGCCAGCTGCCGGTCGTAGACCTGGGCGATGGCCTGGCGGTGCTCCGCAAACTCCCGCAGGCGCCGGAATTGTGCCAGCCCGATGACAGCGTGCGGCTCGCTGAGCCGCCAGTTGTACCCCATGCGGACATGGAAATTGGTGCTGAACCCTTCCTTCCCCTGGTCGCGATAGATGCGGGCTTCTCTGTCGATGGACTCATCGTTGGTGACAATGACCCCGCCCTCGCCGCTGGTTATCACCTTGGTCGGGTAGAAGGAGAAGGCGGCCGCCACGCCGAAGCTGCCGGCGGGCCGGCCGGCAAGCCGGCTACCGTGGGCATGAGCTGCGTCCTCGATCAGCGGCACGCCTGCACGCTGGCAAATCTGTTGGATCTCCGGCAGACGGGGTGAGATGAGACCGCCGATGTGGACGACCATGACTGCGGCTGTCCGCGGGCTAATCAGGCCGGCCAGGCCACCCGGGTCCAGCGCGAAGGACTGGGGCTCGCAATCGGCGAAGACCGGGGTGCCGCCGGCGTGCACCACGGCGCCCGCGCTGGCGTAGAAGGTGTTCGTCGGCACGATCACTTCCCGGCCGGCGACACCGATCGCCCGGAGGATGATCTCCAGGGCGCTGGTGCCGCTGTTGACGGCGATGGCGTGGCGCGCTTCGCAAGCCTCCGCAAAGGCGGCCTCCAGGGCCGCGCCATGCCGTCCCAGAGTCAACTGCCCGCTGCGCAAACACTCGTCGATCTGCGCCATGATCCAGGCTCGGTCTTCGTCCGGAAAGTGGATGGCCGCCGGGGGCACTTTCATGGTCTCCTCCTACCCCTAACCTAAGCGGCGAGTTCGAAGAGTGCATGAAGCGCAGCAAAAGTTTAGATGAAGAATCGATTAAGCCGAGGCATCGGTCTTCAGCGCCAGAGGCAGGGTTACCGTAAAGACGGAGCCCATGCCTTCCTGGCTGCTGGCTTGGACGCTGCCTTTATGCGCCTCGGCAATATACTTGACGATCGTCAGGCCAAGGCCGTTGCCATCGCTCCTCAGGTTACGGGCTTCGTCCGTCCGGTAGAAACGCTCGAACACGTGATGCAGCGACTGCTGAGGTATGCCGATCCCGTGGTCCTCCACCTGCAGGCAAGCCGATCCGTTTTGATGCTGCAGCTTCAGGAGGATATCGCCTCCTTGCGGAGTGTACGCTGAGGCGTTTTCCAGCAGGTTCCAGAGCATCTGTGTCAGCCGTTCCTTATCGCCGACTACCGTCAGTCCGGGCTCCAGCTGCCGACCGATGACGTGCGCGCCATCACGCCCGGCAAAGCGCGACGCCGCCTCTTCGCAGAGGTCGCTGTAGTTGACGACACTCTGGCTGAAGGACTGTGCTTCCTCACGCGAGATCAGCAGCAGGTCTGAGAGAAGGCGGCTCATGGAGGTTGCGGCGGCCGACATTTCCTCAAGGCAGGCCTCCCGCTCTTCCGCCGGCAGATTGGGGTCGTTCAGGAGATCCAGGTCAGTTCGCAAGAGTGTAAGCGGCCTGCGCAACTCGTGCGACGAGTCCGCCAGGAAGGCGCGCTGACTGAGCAATGTCTGCTCGACGCGTTCGATCATGGAGTTGAAGGTGGAGACCAGTTCTCGCATTTCGGCGCCGCTCGGCAAGCCGGGCAGCCGCCGGCTGAAGTCAGCCGTCGCCTGGATGTTCCGTGCGAGCTTGGAGACATCGCGGATCGGTCGCAGCGCACGGCTGGAGAGAGCGTAGGCCGAGCCACTGGTCAACACAAGCACCGCCAGACCAACGAATATGAGCACGTTTCGCAACTCGCTCATGGCCTCGTCGGTCTCTTTCAGAGACTGGCCAACTTCAAGAGCCGCCACCGTCTGGCCATCCCTGACAACTGGGTGGTAGAGAAAGCGGAACTTCTGGCCGCTGACCTTGGAATCGAAATACGTGGCCTGTTCGGGAGCGCTGGCTTCCGGTGCCGGAAACACCCGATTGGGCAGCTGAGCGAATGGAAAGAGTACCGACCCGTCCGGAGCCAATATCTCGTAGAGAACATTCGGCGGCACCTGGCTCTCCAGTTGCGTCCGGTCCTGCCGGATTGTTGCCTGCGTCAGGGGCACCCCGAAGTCGCCCAGGGAACCGTCGATGGTGTCAGCACGGGCCTGCAAGCTGTCATTGATGCCACCACCAACGCGCTCTCCCGCTACGACATATGCCACCAGCGAGAAAACCGCGAGGGTTATGGCCACCAGTACAATGTAGAGCAGCGTTAGGCGGGCTCTCAGAGACACGATCTACCTCAGGATATAACCGGCGCCCCTGATGGTGTGGATCAGCCTCCCGCGGCCCGTCGCCTCAAGCTTTAGCCTGAGGTTCGCGATGTGCACGTCAACGACGTTGGACTCCACGGTTGAGCTTTCGCCCCAGATCGCCTGCAATAGGTGATCCCGCGTGAGCACGGTGTTGGGAGACAAAAGGAAGTGCTCTAGTACGCGGAACTCTCTGGCCGTCAGGACTATGTTCTCTTCGCCACGTTTGACCGTCCAGTTCTTGCGGTCCAGTGTCAGGTCAGCGAACTTCAATTCGTCAAGGCTCTCAGCGCTGCTGCTGCCGCGCCGCAGGAGCGCCTCAATCCTGGCGAGCAACTCTTCGAACGCGAAGGGCTTTACGAGATAGTCGTCGGCTCCGGCCTTCAGCCCAGCGACGCGATCAGATACGGCATCTCGAGAGGTTAGCATCAGGATTGGAGTGTTGTGCCGCTCACGGATGAGGTGGCAGAGCGAAATACCGTCCATCTGCGGAAGCATCACGTCAAGGATGATCACGTCGGGTGCCTGCTCGTCCAGGTAATCCAGGGCCTCCGAGGCATCGTGGGCCAGCCGCGAAGCGAAGCCATACAGGCCAAGCCCACGCCCCAGGGCTTTGAGCAACGCTGGGTCGTCATCCACGACGAGAACTTCCCGTGGATGTAGCCCGGCGGCAGCAGACCTGCGTATGGAGTTCATTTGGGATAGTTCCTCGCCGACCGAACAATGTCATAGGACTCCGCCCATAGTCAAATGTCTTGACATCCTCCCCAAGAAATCCGGTGAGAACCCCTGCAAAACATGAGTCGACAGCTCGATTTCAGTCGGCCCGATTTTTAACATTGCGGTTACATTGATTAACCCGAAGTGGCTCGATTGACCGCTTGTAAAAGCTCTGTAAAACTGACCGACCGACCAAGGGGCTTGCGGTCCTGGAATTTCGCCTCCGGCCTAAACGGATGAGTTTCGACCCCCAGGGTTGAGCCTCAACCAGTTGAGGCAAACTATGAATCAGCCTTAATGTTGCAACGCGTTTGCCTTGCTAGACTTCATTGCATTACGAGCCGACTCGCATCTGACACACTGGCAAACTATGGATCAGCCTTCCCCTATTGAGCTTCGAAACCTCTCGAAGCGGTACAGCAAGGATGTCCTTGCTGTCGACGATGTAAGTCTCGAAGTTCATTCCGGCATGGTTTATGGGCTGCTGGGGCCAAACGGGGCCGGCAAGACTACGATCCTCCGCATGGTTGTGGGACTAGTCCATCCAACTTCGGGCGGGGGTCTCTTGTTCGGCAGTGCTATCAGGGCCGGAAGTCCAGCCCTCCGCCGGGTCGGCGCCATGGTCGAACATCCTGGATTTGTACCCCATCTCTCAGGCCTAGAGAACCTGAGGCTCTACTGGATCGCCGGCGGCCAGCCCTGGCGGGAGGCCCACGTGGATGAGGCCCTGGCAATTGCTGACCTGGGTCCGGCAATCAAGCGCCGGGTCCGGACGTATTCCCACGGGATGATCCAGCGCCTGGGGCTAGCCCAGGTTCTACTCGGGCAGCCTGACCTCCTGTTGCTCGACGAACCAACGACGGGACTGGACCCACAGGAAATGCGAGAGATCAGGGAGTTAATTCGTAAGCTGGCCCAACAAGGAAGGACAGTCTTCCTCTCCAGTCATCTCTTATCAGAGGTTGAGCAGGTCTGCAGCCACGCGGCAGTGATGAATAAGGGGCGCCTGGTTGCATCCGGAAGCGTTGCACAGCTCATCGGCGCCGCCTCGAGCGTGTACCTTGAGGTCGACGATGTTGACCGGGCTCAAGTCACCCTGAGAGGGCTAGCCGGCGTGCAGTCGATCTCGTCTGAGCCGCCGGGGTTAGTGCTCCAGCTAAACGGTCTGCAGCGCAGTCAAGTGGTCGCCGCTCTGGTAGCTGCTGGCATCGGCGTGGAGACCATCACTTCGCGGCACCGTCTGGAGGACGCCTTCCTGCAAATGCTTGAGGCGGATGAATTTTGATCCGAGTCGAGTTAACGAAGCAGACCTACCGCCTCCGGACGTATATTGCCCTGGCGCTGATGATCGCGATTCCTATCCTCATAACCCTTGCACTTGAGTTCGGCGGCAGGCCAAGGAATCGGGGTGAGCAGAACTTCTTTACTCTGGCGACCCATTCCGGCCTCAACGTGCCGCTGGCCGCCCTGAGCGTGATGAGCAACTTCTTGCTCGTCATCGTCGTCGCTCTGTTTGCCGGTGGGGCCGTGGCGGAGGAAGCAGGTTGGGGCAGTCTGCGCTATCTCCTCATGAGGCCGGTAGCCCGCGGCCGGCTACTGGCTGCCAAGCTCGCCGTTGCGGCTCTCTTCACTATTTTGGCCACGATCACTATATCGGTTGCGGGCTTGATCGCGGGCGTGATCGCCTTCGGATGGCATCCCGTTGTCACTCCCTCGTTGGCGCTTTTCTCTCAACAAGAGGCCGTGGCCAAGCTGATCGCCTCGACCATTTATGTGGCCTGGAGCATGTCCTGCGTCCTTGCCTTCGCCTTTATGTTGTCGACGATGATGGACGCCCCCCTCGGGGCCGTTGCCGGCGGGGTCGGCCTGGCCATTGTCTCCGACATCTTGAACGCGATCCCAGCGCTGAAATCGCTGCGCAACTTCATGCCGACGCATTACTGGCACGCCTGGGAAAACCTGTTCGCTAATCCCGCAAGTCATTCCGACATGATTCGCGGAGCATTACTGCAGCTGCCTTATATTGCGCTGTTTCTTCTACTGGCTTGGTGGTGGTTCCATCGAAGAGACATTGTGTCCTAGAGCAACCGACCTAAGATCCATTCGTAAAGATCGGATAGCCCGCAGCTCGCCAGGCTTCAATGCCGCCATCAAGGTTGAGCAAAGGACCCAGGCCTGCGCGTTCCAGCAACGAGGCAGCCGTCGAGGCACGTTCGCCATGGCCACAATAGGCGACCAGCGGCCGACCCTTGGGTAGGGTTGCCGCCACGTCTTGCAGGCGGCCCAGCGGTAGCTGGAGTGCGCCTTCAATATGGCCACTAGCGAATTCGTCCGACTCGCGTACGTCGAGGATCTCAGCCCCGTCAACGATGGCGCGGCGGGCGGCCTGGGCATCAACCAGTCTCACCTCAGCCACAGGCCGCCCGGACGCCTGCCAGGCAGTGATGCCGCCCTGCAGCCAGCCAACGAAGCGCTCGTAGCCGACAAGCAGCGATTCCGCGACGACATCTTCCAGCCTGACGCCGTCCGTTACGAAAAGCAGCGGCAAGTCCGGCGGCACCAGCCATCCCAGCCAGGTGGCATAGACGTCGCGCAGGGGGTTGCTGATGGCGTTGGGCACGTGAGCCAGCGAGTACTCCTCCTTCGATCGCACGTCGATGACGATGGCGCCGGCAGCGAGCGCCTCCGCAAATTCGTCCGCGCTGAGCGGACGCGGACTGGGGATCTCCCCGCGCAAGCGCGGTCCGGCCTGGTTGAAGGCGCGAAGGCGGAAGAAGTAGTCCGGCGCGGCCGGAAATGTCCTCGGAAGCCAGCGGACGAACTCCTCCTGCTCGGTCTGCCGCAGCAACGGGTTGGATGCGCGCTCGCGGCCCAACGTCGAGATGCGCTCACCGCCGGCACCAGTGGAGCAGAAGGAGCCGCCGCCGTGGGTCGGATAGAGGATGGTGTTATCTGGCAGCGCGGCAAAGACCTGGTGCACCGTGTGAAAGAGGGAGCGGGTCAGCGATTCGGTCAGGTCCGGCGAAATTAGGTCGGTGCGGGCTGCGCCGCCGACAATGAGTGCGCCGCCACTGAACAGCTGCGGAGGCTGCCGGGCGCTGCGCAGGACATACGCCAGGTGCTCTGGCGTATGTCCTGGCGAGGCAAGGGCCTCGATATCGGCGGAAGCAAGGCGCAGGCGCTGGCCAGCTTCAATGGCTTCGTGCGGGAACTTCGCCTGCTCGCCGGCCGGCAACAGGATGCGGGCGCCGGTGGCGTGAGCCAGCTCGCGGGCGCCGGAGACGAAATCTGCGTGCAGATGGGTCTCCAGCAACGCGACGATCCGCAGTCCCCGGGCCTCGGCCAACTGCAGGTAGCGCTGGATGCTACGGTCCGGGTCCACGACCAGCGCTTGCCCCTCGCCGAGATCCACCAGGTAGGAGCTGTTGCCCAACCCTTCATGAACAAACGGCATCACCTTCACGGCGATACCTCCAGGGGCCGGCCGAATGTGGCTCTGCTCATCGTCATCGCTGCTACGACTCCGGAGCAGACTGTCGCGACGGCCACCAACTGGATGGCCGGCCGGAAACCGAAGACATCGGCGACAGCCCCGGCAGCCAGAGCGCCGGCTGCCGCTCCCGAGTCGCGCCAGAACCGATAGACACCGATGAAACTCGCACGGGCCTCCGGGTGAACCTCGTCGCCGATTGCTGCCAGCAGAGTCGGGTAGACGAGAGCGGTGCCTGCACCCAATAAGGATACTGCCACCAGCCAACCCTCGAACTGCGAGGTCGCTCCGACGATGGCAATGGCCAAGCCCTGCAGCAGCATGCCAACGACGACGAGCGGTCGGCGGCCCAACTGGTCGCTGGCCCAGCCAGTCAGTGGCTGTAATGCGCCCCACAGCAAGGGGTAAAGCGAGGCCAGCAGCGCTATGCGCTCCAGTGAAAGACCGTGACTGGCGAAGTAGAGGGGAAAGATACCCCAGGCCAGGCCGTCGTTGAGGTTGTTGACGAAACCGGCCTGGCTGACACCGAACAGTCGAGGTTGGCGCGCTGTCTCGGCGAAACTGGCGCCGAGTGAGACAGCTGCCACCGATACCGGGTGGCGAGTCGCTTCCAGTCGCACATGGGAGGCGGTGTCGCGCACCGCAAGCAGGCTCAGCGCCAGCCCGAGGCTGGCGAAAGCGATGCCGAGATAAAACGGCTCAGGCCTAAGCCCGTAGCCTTCGGCGATGATGCCGGTGAGGTAAGCAGCAGCGGCCACAGAGAGGTAACCCGCAGCCTCATTCACCCCGAGCGCAAAGCCACGGCTCCGCGGACCGACCAGATCGACCTTCATGTTCACAGTCATCGACCATGTTAGTCCCTGGTTGATCCCCAGCAGGAGATTGGCGCCGATGACCCAACTCCAGGCTGGCGCCAGTATGATGATGATTGGGACCGGCAGGCCGAAGAGCCAGCCGGTGACGAGAAGGCGTTTGCGGCCGTATCGCTCCGAAAGGCGGCCGGCGAAAAGGTTAGCCAGCGCCTTGGCCAGCCCGAACGACGCGATGAAAGAGACAGCGGCCGTCTTGGAGGCGATGCCGAACTCGTCCCTGGCGAGGACCGGCATGATAGAGCGCTCCAGCCCGACCATGCCGCCGACGAAGGCATTGACCAGCGCCAGCAAAGCAAACTGCTGCCAGTTCGCTCGCAGGCCCAGGACCACACGTCGATCAGACTGGCGAGGCGGCACCACGGATGCTCCTGTTTGCCATATGGTGAAGTCAGACGTTCAGAGTCGTGGCGCCGGACAGTGCGTACTCGACCACGTTGGCTGCGGTCACGATCTTCGCGCCTTCGATGAGGTCTGCCTCCGTAATGCCGCGCGGGTTGGTGCAGGCGGCGCAGGCCCAGATCTGGCCGCCGTTAGCCAGGAACGACTTGATGACGTCAGCGAGGGGCTGGAAACCTTCCTTGTGGATACCCTCCGCGTAGCCTTTCGTGGCAATGCGGACTCCCTCGATCGTCAAGAACACGACCGCCTCCTGGTCCGCGCTGGCCGCGACATTGCCCACCACGAAGGGGAGTGTCGCGCGCTCGGGATCGTCCTGCCCGTTGTTGCAGTTGACCAGAACCTTTGCCATGGCTGTTTCTCCTTTCCTTTTGCTAGCTACTTCTTGCGGATGTAGAAGCGGGTCTTATGCGCGTCTTCTTCCACGGTCGCGACCAGCGCGTTGCCGCTTAGTCGGCACCAGGCCGGCACCCCTTCACGTGCAGACAAGTCGTCGCTGAGGATCATCAGCACCTCGCCGCTCGCCAGGTCGCGCAACCCGGCCTTGATCAACGGTGGCAGGTTCGCGCAGGCCTCCCCGGGGGCATCCAGGAGATGGTGCGTATCAGGGATCTCTTGCTTCATGTCTCTACTCCTTCCTCTTGCGACCCGAAAAAGTCACGCCAAACGTCTCGAACTCCCTGGCGTCCGATTCGTGCTTCGATCCCGAGAAGACGTCAACTTCCCGGCCCCATTCAATTTCCTGAAAACCGACGCGGTCCAGGACCCAACGCCACTCTGCTTCCAGCAGAGCACCGGCAATTCAGCCAGACCAGAGATCGATGTCATCCTTTGCGGCCTGGGGAACCTCTTTGTGAACTACGATGTCTCCGATTTGGATGCGGCCCTCCGGCTTTAGCACCCGGTAGACTTCCTTCATCACGCCGACCTTGTCGGGGCAGAGATTGATGACTCCGTTACTGATGACGACGTCAACTGAACCGTCCGGCGCGGGGAGCGCTTCCGCGAAGCCTTCTCGCGCATCGACATTTGTCAGGCCAAGCAAAGTGGCGCTTGCACCGGTCTTGGCCAGCATGGCAGCCGTCATGTCGACGGCTATCACGCGGCCTGCCGGGCCTACCTGCTGCGCGGCCAGCAGAGTGTCGAAGCCGGCGCCGCAACCGATGTCGAGGACGGTCGAACCCTCCGCCAACCGGCCAAGCGAGAGCGGATTGCCGGTGCCGGCGAAAGACTCGACTGTTGATGTTGGCAGCCAATCGACGTCGGCCTCTGCGTAGCCCAGCATCACAGCCAATGGCCGACCGGTATGAAAGTGGAAGCCCTTATCCGGTTCTTGAGCCACGTCGGTGTATTTGGCCTGAATCTGGCCGCGCAAGTCGTGGCGATTCACGGCTGCTGGTCTTACTGCACTAGTCATCTGAGTACTCTCTTACAGTTCATCTATTACTCATGGAACCTCCTCCAGAAATCCTTGGGAAGATAATCGATGATAAACTTCAACTTGTCAATAGATAAATTGAAGAGTTGCAGAAAATTTCTGCGGGCCTTATAGTGGGCAATAATGGACGATCACCGCGGCTTCAAGGATCGGATATATGCCGAGTTCGCTCGCGTCGGCCAGGCTCTGGCGAACGAGAAGCGATTGGAGCTTATCGACCTGCTCGCCCAAGCGCCCAGGCACGTCGACGCTCTCGCTCAGGAGAGTGGAATGTCGGTGGCCAACGTCTCACAGCATCTGCAGGTGTTGCGAGATGTCCACCTCGTGACGCCTCAGAAGGAAGGCACACGAGTCGTCTATCGCCTTGCTGGCCTGGACGTGATCGGTCTATGGCTCTCGCTAAGATCGGTTGGGGAAGAACGTCTCGCGGAAGTCCGGCGCATCGTCGAAGACTCGGGGCCAGCCAGCAGCCTCAATGAGGAGCTGCCTCGTGCGGACCTCGATGGATTGCTTGCGTCCGGGCGGGCCATACTCCTGGATGTGCGGCCGCGCCTCGAGTTCGAATCCGGCCATCTGCCAGGCGCCGTTTCCATCCCGCTAAATGAACTGATGGATCGCTTGAGCGAGTTGCCTCGGGATAAGCTCGTCATCACCTATTGCCGGGGAGCCTACTGTCTGTTTGCAGACGAGGCCTTGGTCCTGCTGCGCCAACATGGCTACAACGCTCGCCGATTGGAGGGCGGCTGGCCTGA
This sequence comes from Dehalococcoidia bacterium, assembly GCA_035650635.1. Classification (GTDB taxonomy): domain Bacteria; phylum Chloroflexota; class Dehalococcoidia; order SM23-28-2; family DASRHH01; genus DASRHH01. Next base: position 16,118 of record DASRHH010000074.1, read on the forward strand.
GTGGCTCAGCGAAGGTCGCGACGTCTCAACTTGATCAGTAAGGCACAAGCCAGTGAGCATGTTGGTCCAGGCCGGCCTTAAAGCTATGGGGCTTTCGGCACCGGCAATCGCGAGGGGAGCCGAGCCGCTACTCTTCCAAGCATCACGCTTTTCCGCTAGAGCGGCGGCCTATGCCTATGCCAGTCCGTCGCCTGCTCATACGCATAAGCGGCCTGCAATACCGTCTCCTCCTCCCACCAGCGCCCCACCAGCTGCAAGCCAATAGGCAGCCCCAAACTGCTGAACCCGCAAGGCAGCGAAATGGCCGGTTGCCCGCTGAGGTTGAAGGGATTGGTGAGCCGGTTATAAGAGAGGACCTTACCGCGCGAGCACTCCTCTATCGTCAACGCAGTCAGCGCCGTGGTGGGTGTGACCAGCAAATCTATCCGGTCAAAGACCCGCCGCCACTCCTCCCCAAGACAAGTTCGAAGGCGTTGAGCCTGAATGTAAAGGACCGCGGGATGCAAAGCCCCAAGCTCCAGCCGAAAGCGGACATCATCGCCATAATCTTGTGGCCGTTCTTGTAGATAACGCTGGTGGTAAGCGGCGGCTTCTGGCAGCATTATCGCGCTGACGGCCTCCGGCACATCATTGATCAAAGGCAGGGTTATCTCCTGGATTTCGGCGCCAAGACCTTCCATTACCCGGAGCGCCTCATGCACCGCTGACTCTATCTCGGGCTCCACCCCGTCAAAGAAGTGCTCTCGGGGTACGCCTATCCTTAGGCCACGCACTCCGCGCGCTAGCGCGCGGCGGTAGTCCGGCGCAGGCCAGGAGCTGGAGCTAGAGTCTTTGGGGTCCGGCCCGGCCAGTACTGAGAGCATTAGCGCCGCATCTTCGACCGTCTTGCAGATTGGCCCTACGTGGTCCAGAGACCAGCTCAGCGGTATCACTCCATGCCTGCTTACTCTGCCATACGTGGGCTTAAGTCCTACTAAGCCGCAAAGTGCCGCCGGTATGCGGACGGAGCCTCCAGTGTCCGTCCCCGGCCCGCCCAGACCGAGCCCGGCAGCAACAGCAACGGCGGTCCCGCTGCTGGAGCCGCCGCTGATACGTCCCGTATCCCAGGGATTGCGCGGTGACCCCCAGTGTGGGTTGACACCGGTCACCCCCAGGGCGATCTCATGCAGGTTGGTCTTGCCCAGGAGTACCGCTCCTGCTTCCTTCAAGCGAGCTATCACCGTCGCGTCCTCTTCGTCGATCTGGTCAATCACTCGAGAACCGGCTGTCAGGCGCACACCGTTCCAAGCGAAGATGTCCTTAAGTACCAACGGGAGACCATGCAGTGGCCCCCTGTACCGGCCGCGGGCTATTTCCGCTTCCGCGGCGCGAGCTGCCTCCAGTGCCAGCTCGGGAGTGCGGGTGATGAAGGCGTTGAGCCGCGGTTCCAGCTTCTCAATACGCTCCAGGCATGCTTCTATCACCTCCACAGGCGATAGCTCTCTAGCGGCGACGAGCCGCGCCGCTAGAGTCAGAGTCAGGCTCACCAGCTGTCCCGGCTTCACTGTCCGGCCTTGCTAGCGGGCGGCTGAAAGCTGAAGGCGGGCGGGGCTGTCCCCAGCTCTATACGGGCCAACCTTTGCTCGGCCTGGCGCAGGCTCTCCAGACCCGCCACGAGCGCCTCTACCCGGTCTTCGTTCAGAGAAATCCCGGCGGATAGCGCCAGGTATCTAATTACGATCTTTACGTCCTCTTGGTCCATGGCTTGGCGGTGAGTTCGCTGGCGGTTAGCCTAGCTTCCAGCCTTCAAGTTGGTCAACCGCGTGGCGGCGGAACGGCTCCTGGACTCCTGGGCCAAGAGTGTAATGTCAGAATACGAGAGTCGGGCCAGCACCAGGATGTCGATTCCGCGGGGGCACACCAGGGCTACTCCCTCTCCCGCGATATAATAACCATCAATTACACTTGTCCCACCTTAGACCGCATAAATAACCCGTTTTAGGAGGACCAATGCTACCCCATTTTAAACTCGTGGACCTTTCGCATCCTTTCAGCATCCACACGCCTGGTTGGGCCGGCTACCCGCCCGTTAAGCACTACTACATCCAGCGCTTCTCTTCCAACGAGATAGTGGCCCAGTTTATCGAGACCCCGCTGCATGTCAGCACTCATATAGACGGGCAGATGCACGCCATACCGGGCGGCGCCGATATCGCCAGCTTTCCCCTGTCTCGCTGTTTCGGCGAGGGTGTTATTGCCGATATTAGCGATATGGTGGACGACTGGGATGTGATTAATCCCGACATGATCACCAGTAAGGTTCAAGTCAAGAAGGGAGACATACTCCTCTATTACACCGGCTACAAACGCTACTACCCGGGCTGCGAGGCGGAAGATGAGTCACGCTATTTCTTGCGGCACCCCGGCGGCGACCGTAAGTTTGCTCAGTGGCTTATTGATATGGAGATCGCCTGGACCGGGATGGACTGCGGTTCCGGGGACCATCCTATGAATACGACAATCACTCGCATGCGACCAGACGTAGTGGCGGACTACGAGGAGAAAGCAGGCAAGAAGCTGCGCGAAATTTTCCCGAAAGATGACCTTTTTGTTATGCACCGCCTGCCCTTCCGGGAGAACATCTTGCATGTAGAGAACCTGGGTGGCGATGTGGAGCAGGTGCTTAACCAGCGCTGCCTTATCGGCGTATTCCCCTGGAAGTTCGTCGGCGGGGAGGCGTCTATCGCCCGGGTGGTTGCTTTTATACCGGAATAGGCTGGGCGCTGCTAGGCATTTTCTAGCCACTGCTCACTCTGCTCCCTTAGCGCGCGTTCCTCGTCACTGTAGACAGAGATGATGTCCGTCGCCGGCCAACGTCCCTCGCGGACGAGCAGGTAGCAGAGGAACCTGGCTGATGCCGGAAATGCCGACAGATCCGTATCGGCGAAGAAATCTTCGGTAACGCCGCGCGGATCGACCGGGTCCATGCGGTCTTTTTCATAGACGGCGGTGCGTTTGACGATTCGCCACACCTTGTCCCGTCTTTCCAGCAGATCAAAAAAACGAAACCACGACTCCAGATCGAACTCGTGGCCGTCCAGGTCGAGGCGGAAATAGAGGTTCACGTGGCACCTGCTGAAGGCGCGGTCTCCGTTGACCCGGATCCACGGTCCTGAAATCAGGTGCTTGGTGTGGGCGCCCGGGCTGCGCGCCGCAGCCAGCGCGCGTGAACGATCGACGAAATCCTTGGCCGGTCCCGATATCCAAGAAATGTGGATCGTCGCGTCGTCGTGGAAACAGCCTGCCAGCGTTTCCCAATCGTCGCTGTCTCGAGCATGTCCCCAACGGATCAGCAAGCTGGCGATTTGATGCTCGTCTTCTATCAAGGCCGGCAGATTATTGTTGGACATGCGTTACTCCACAGATGCGTTCCAGCGCTTGAGGGCACCGCCTAACGGCTGGCGCATTACCCGCTGCGCGATGAACTGAACCTCGCGCGCGGATGACTCGCTGCAACCAAACGACTCTTCGAGAGCGGCGCATTGGTAGCCGGGTGCATGCGCGGGTTAGGCGCCTGCCTCAGGACCCTCCGTCGTTGAACAGCCCCTCCTCCGACTCGCAAGAGCTTTGCGTCGCAAGATGTCAGTTTGCACACACAACCTCCTCGAAGACCCAAGATCATGTCTCAATATACGGCGACTTTAATTGCCATTGGAGGCGGTGCTCCGAGCGTGTGAGCTGCGATAAGAGGCCTTTGGCCCTCCACCGATCAGAACGGACTGCACGGGGCGATAGTCGTCTGCTCCCCACTGTAGCGCACGGGCACCGGCACGTCACTCAGGGTGTGCTGCGGCCCTCCCGTACGCTCGCTGCTGGTCAGCGGATAACGGTTGCAGAAGAACTGACCCATCAGGTCACTGCCTTATGGGTCAGCCCCGGACAGAGAGGGTGCCCAGGGCGTCCTGATCGATGAGTCCGGATACCTCCACCCCGATGGCGATGAGGCGCAACTCGCCGGTAGTGGCGGTTCGCCCAAGAGCATCAACAGATCCACTTGCCCGCGTCAGCCTTTCCGCTGTGCCCCTGATCTGACTCAGATCACCCTGCCCAAATAAGGGCCGGATCGGTTTTGTTGATAGGGCCATGGTCTCAATCCTTTTCTCGTCGGGGTTGACTTCTGCAATCATACATAGCGCTGGTGCCCGTGATTCCGTTTACGATTTATGGAACCCATTTGGCGGGCTTGCGAACGCTACCGAAAGGGCTGACGCCGTTGACTGGCCTGAGTCGGCGAGTCTACAGGTGGAGGCTGCAAGCTTTCCCGGTCTGCCACCGGAATGGCTTGCCAGGCCGCATTAAGACATTCCCCGGCAGCGTGCCAGTTGGAGAGTGCTTCTCCGATCTCCCGCAAGGCTGGCCAGAAGGCGTCCCCATTTATGGTGCGCCGGGTGCCCTCAGCGAACGGCAGATCGAGATTAGTGACATTGACGTCTTGCCAGTCGTGGAGCGCGTTTCCAGCCTGAACCACCGGGGCCACGACCCTCTCCGCCTCCACCCTGGCTCTCTCCAGCGCGATACGTGCGTCGATGTATTTTCGGATGAAATCGTCTACCACTCGTTTAATCTCCTCTGGCAAAGGCGCGTCGCCTCTGCCGTAAAAATCGCACAACCCGGCTCCTCCGGAGCTCTAGATGGCCATCACACGTCCCCGGACTCCGTCCGGCACTACGCTGTGGAGCATTGTCGTCGTCAGGGTCGCAAGGACCGCTCGAAGGACGCCCGCGATGGCGAGGATCGCCAGGGCGAGTATCAGGAAAGGCATGAAGATGAACAGAGCTGAGCTGACAGTGCAAGCGAAACCCGTTATCATCACGCCTTTGCCAGTAATCCGCATCGGCCCCAGGGCTGCAATCGCCAGGGCGCCAGTAAGGGCCCCCACACCGCGGACAATCGGCATCCATTGGCCGCCGCAGCTCGCCATGGAGGTCGCATGGTGGGTCAAGAGCGGCAGGTACATGATGAACATGCGATCAAGAATGCCGGGGAATAGCGAGACTAACAGAAGACCAGCCACCAGGGGAGTACTGTAGAGATAGTGCAGGCCTTCCTTGAAATTTTCACCGACCGAGAGCTTGCCCACGACTTCGGATCGATCGGCCTCGCCGGCCATCTTCATTAGCGGCAATAAAGGCAGCATAAAGAGGCCGGCACTGACATACAGAGCTCCGGCGCCATTCGTTGCTCCTAAGAGAAACGCTGCTGTAACCGGCCCGGCGATAACGCCAATGCTTCCGGCGCTGTTGTGCAGTGAAACAGCGTACAGGAGGTTTTTCGGCTCCACCAGATTAGGTAGCAGGGCACGGCTAGCCGGCTGCTCGAAGGCTGACACTGCACCCAGAAGCACGTTCAAGGCTAGCAGCGTCCATATCGCGCCAGCTCCTGAAAAGACGAATGCCAGGGCCAAAGAAATGATAAGCATGGCCGTCTGTGTGGCCCGGAGTATGCGCAACCGGCTGACGTGGTCCGCAACCACACCGGCCAGCGGCGTCAGGAGGACTTTCGGCAAGAAGCGGCAGGCGGCAAAAAGACCCAGGTATGCGGGCGAACCCGTCAACTCCAGTATCAGCCAGGCCTGGACCGCCAGTTGTGCCCACTGAGCGAAATCCGAGAGCAACCCCCAAACCCAATAGAGAGAGAACTGCCTCTCATGCATGATGGAGAGGGCACGGGAATTACCGACGTTTGACAAATGCATCCGATTAGAGACCCAGGTTGACTAGAACCAGCGGCGGCGCGGACCTAACAGCATCCGATAGAGAACGAGGATGATGACGGCGCCAATGACCGAGAGCACAATCGTGCCTAAATCGAAGTCGTCTATGCCATTACTTATGCCGAGGCTAACGGCGATGAAGCCGCCGACCAGAGCCCCGGCAATGCCGAGCACTATGGTCAGCAATATGCCAGCCTGATCGCGACCCGGCGTCAGCCAGCGTGCCAGCGTCCCACCTATGAGTCCGACCACTATCCAAGCAAGAATGTTCATTACTCCAACCCATCTTTCTGCCGTCTTGGGCCCGCTGTGAGCCCGCTGCTTCGGCGTGATCCCGCCGATCGGGGCGAGGCGTCAGCGTCGTTGCCGCAGAAGAGGCAAACTGATGCGCCTCTCCTGGGAGCCTCGCCCAGATCGCCGCAACATATCGGACAGGCGCCGCTATAGACGTTCATGTTCAGCCTCGCCTCTCCGAACCTACCGCCTTTGATCGATCTGCGAGCCCGGCCGCTTCGTTACGCGCTGGCCACGATCCTCTCCCTTGTCTTCGTCCAGTCGAGGCTCTTCGCAGTCCCTCGCGATCGGCCTGTCTTCGAAGCTGGTTCGACGCTCGAGGGTCGTCCCTGGCGATCGGCCGGTCGGCGACGGCCTTTCGCCGTTCGCTCTCGTCTGTCATCTCTTCATCTTGTCTCCGGACAGTCATCATTTCTCCCTCTGGTGAGCCGATGGTTGGCCAGCCTCTTCAGCTTCGCCGGCCGTGCTGGTCTTAGAGCAAGGCGTGCTCGCCTATTACGTTGTGACCGTCACCACACCCAGAACTACCAGGAGGATGAATACGACTATGATCACCAGCCATATGTTTTGTCCCATTAGCATTAAACTCGCCTCCTTCCCGGTAAGATTTAACAGTTCGCGCGCGGGCCGCCGGCCGCTGTATTGGGTTCCATGTCGATGGTGCCGGCACCTATCGAGCGATGGCGCCGACGGCAGCAGCGACCAAAACGTAGCCGAGCGAGATGCTCACCAATGACCAGCCCAGTGCGCCCTTTAATCTCCTCATGCGGTGCTGCATGGCGACTTTGTGCTCCTCATCTTGTCTCCGGACGATAATCATTTCTACGTTGGGACCGATCGCTAGGCAGCCTCGACAGCTGCGCGGATGTTATCGGTCGCATCCTCTTGATCAAAAGCTATGCAATGGCGTCTAAGCGGCCATCCGGAAAGGTTTCCGCGACATTGGTGCGCGTGTTGCACTGATCCGCTCCTGGAATGTCACTGGTGACTCCCCGAATCCGCGGTGTCCGCACTGCATACACACAGAATCAAACGAGCCGGAACTTAAGTCCTCTTCGGCTAAGAGGTCACCACCGCACCGCTGACAGCCTTTAAGCACCATGTTTTTTGCATTTCCTCTCCTGGCCTTCAGGCCAGCACCATTGATCGGCATTGCGAGGTCCCCTAATCGGCATCGGATCGGCGCTCCGCGATCCACTTCTCCAGGGAGTCCTGATCGACGCGAACCTGGCGGCCGAGGCGGATACACGGTAAGCCGTCACTACGCATCATTCGGTATATCCATTGCGGCTTGACTTTCAACAGATCAGCCGTCTCCTTGACCGTCAGTATCCTCATGTCCCTACGACAGTAGCGGTGCGGCGTTCCAGTCGCGTTCTTTTGGTGTTCTTTTGGAGCACTTCGTTATGTTTTCTGTAATCTGCTTCCGCTTCTGGTATGCTGTTCTGTACTTCAGTTCTTCTTGGGAGACGCAGTCAACAACGCAACCTCATAAATCTAATCAGGTCGGCCGGCCACTGGAGGCCGGCGAAAAAGTGAGCACGCAAGCTGGCGACCAAGGGTTGCGTATGTTTCTCCTGGGGCGCTTCGAGTTACGTGCCGGCCGGGATGTGATCATCGACCAGGCGTGGCACCACCGGAACGCCAAGACCCTGCTCAAGCTACTGGCCACTCAACGCGACCGTTCTCTGCACCGAGAACAAGTTCTCGAGGCCTTTTGGGCTAGCCTCGATCCGTCAGCTGCAGCCGCCAACCTCAGAAAGATACTCTTCGATCTGCGCGCCGAGTTGACTGCACGGCGTGTAACGGATCAGGTGGTGTCCGTCGCCGATGACTTGGTGGTCCTCTCTCCAGAAGTCTCGCTGGACATTGACGAATTCCGCGCTTGTGCGCGGGCGGCTCGCGCCTCTCGAGACAGAGTCGAACTCTATGAGGACGCGATCGCCGTTTATGGAGGAGACCTGCTCCTGGAGGATCGCTACGAGGATTGGGCGGAAGGATTGCGCCGGGAGTTGAGAGATCTGCACAATGAGCTACTGATAGAGTTGAGCCAGCTGTACGCGGCGACGGGAAAACTGGAACTAGCGGTGGAACGTCTCCAACGGTTGCTTCAAGCCGACCCTCTGGATGAGGACGCTAATCGGATGATGATGCGGCTCTACGCCGAGGCCGGTAGCCGCCAGAAGGCATTGCGGCAATACAAGGCATTTCGCGATGCGCTCCGGCGCGAGATTGGCGCGGCGCCTTCGGCAGAAACGGAGACGCTCATCCAGGACATTCTGGAAGGGAAGGTCGGCTCGGCCGGCCCGGAGGGATCGCGCCACTGAGTTTGACTTGAACCATCTCACCACCTGTTCTCACCCGGCTGATTGCCACGCGTACGGTGACCACCATAGCTACCGCTCGGTGACTATGGGAAATAAGCCGGTCTGGCAGATACAGGTCGAACCGGGATCTCCCGGCGGATCGGCAGTCTTGTACTGACCTAGGCACATCGCGATGCCCAGATAAGGAGCGCTCAGAATGAGTCTACGGGCAACCGTAAAAGAGCCGTTGCATCCAGCTCTGGTTCGTCATGGCCAAGAGAGAACCCGGAGCCTCCAGAACCGGGTTGCTGACAAAATCACGCGCTTTGCCGGGTCTATGCCGTTTATCTACGTCCACATGGTTTGGTTCGCTTTGTGGATAGCGATCGGAGTCGAAGCATTCCCCTTTGGCTTGCTGACAATGATTGTGTCGCTTGAGGCGATCTTCCTCAGCACTTTCGTAATGATTTCTCAGAACCGCGCCGACGAGAAAAGGCAAGTGCTGGCCGACCATGAGTGGGAGCTTGTGCAGTTAGCAGACAAGCAGAACGAACAACTAATAAACATGTCGCGGCAAATCCTCGTCCTCACCACCGAGGTCCATGGGATGACCGGTAAAGTTCACCAGCTGGTGCAAAAGATGGACGAGCAACAAAACAAGAAAAGCTGAAGACGCAGGACGGGAGAGCAGAGGTTGAAAGTCCACCGGCTCATGGCGCTGTCAAGGTGATCGTGCAGCGCTGCGGCCGCCCGGAGCCAATCTCAAGAATCGCTAGTTGGCCGCAGGCGCTACACTCAGGGCCCGCAAATTCATGGAGAAGGTGGCCAAGGGCGAAGCCGGGCAGTAAGACCTTGAGTTCACCCCTCTTAACCTGGCGGCCCCTCTTTGTATCGCACAATGATGGCCGCGGTGGGCTGCAAGCCGAGGCCGCCCGATGTCGGTATGACCGCAGTGGCGATTTCTTCAACTACGATATCGGGGTTAGCTTCAAGCCAGTCGTTCATTTCCTGCTCCAGGTCAGCTAACGAGGAGCTTGCGTTTTGCAGCGCGAAGGTCTTCACACGAGTCATCTTGTTCCCACCTCTTTAAGCCTCAAAGCCTGGTCGCCAGCTGACCCGCCGTCGTCAGCCCAATCGTCGAGGTCGCTGCCTTTATCGTTGTTAACTGCCTGCCCCGGTGCCTCTAAACTGATCGCTCCTGCGCTGCTCGGAACTCATCAATTGGTCGTCGGGTCTAGGTCGAGGGCCTGAGATAAGTTTCTGACGACCTCGTCAAGCGGCAATCTCGGCTGCTTTCTATGGCCTTGACCGTGCTCTCGCCAACGCTCGCTGCTTTCGCTAACTCTAGGATGGAAGGGACCTTGACCGTCCAGGCTTGCCTTAACCTTACCCGAAATATCCTGGCTGTAATTCTAATCTGCGCACTGCCCCGGTGCCATGGTGCTAACCCCAGATTGAATCCCACTTCTCGCTGCCAACTAAGGGATGGAACCTTAGTTGCCCAAGAGCATCTATCTTCCTGAGCATGCTGGTAAGAAAGCGCCAGCCTGATAGGCAGAGGGGGTCAGTGAAGCACAAGTCTCTTGAGTTGAGGGTTGGTTGAGCACGAGCCTCCCGAGCCGCGAGCATCCTGGCCTCTTTGCAGCACGTTGTCCAGCGCATCGGTAGGACACAGCGTGGCGCCCGGATGGCGGAGCTCTTCCAAGATCACCCGGAGGCCAGCTCTGCCCACATTGTCGGCTACTGCGCTTTAACCGACCCGAGCCAGGCGCTCTTTCGTCAACTTTAGCATCGCGTCCGGCAGCGGGCCCTTGGATGCGGCAGCTACGTTGGCCTTCAGGTGGTCGAGGTCCCTGGTGCCAACGATCGTCGTGTCCAGATCAGGGTTGGATAGCGTGTAGCGCAGGGTGAACTCCATGCGGCTCATGCCGTCCAGGACTTCGTCCAGGCCGGCCGCTTCCCAGCGGTTCTTCAAATCCTCGGCTGAGACCATGTAGTATGTCCGATTGTCCCAGTCCGTGGGTGAACCGCGGGCCACGCCCCCGCGAATGATTATCCCCGCGCCGGCGGCCGCCGCCATAGCGATGGCCGCCTCGTGCTCCGGTTGTAGGGCCGAGTACGGCACCTGGAAGGTATCGAACACGCCCATCTCGATCTGCTTCGTGAGGTTTGGCAGCGTCCCTGAAACCCCAACGAAACGGACCTTGTTCTCCCTCTGAAGAGCAAGGGCTTCTTGCAACGCACCGTGCTCGCTGAACTCTTCCGGAGTCAGGCTTCGATGGAACTGTACCAGGTCAAGGTAATCGGTCTTCAATAGACGCAGGCTGTTCTCGACGCCGGCGCGGATGTTCTCAGCCGTGTGGACGTGCTCTGAACGGCCGGGGGCACCGGGCACGCAGCCGCACTTTGACGCCAGGAAGTACTCAGACCGGCGATGACCTATGAATCGGCCGATCAGCTCCTCGCTGCGGCCATAATCGATGGATGTGTCGATGAAGTTGATCCCGGCGTCGAGTACGCCGTTGAGAAGGCGCTCGGCGTCAGCGTCAGAAACCGCCGGCCCGGCAGGTGGGCCGCGGAGCTCCATGGCGCCGAAGCCCAGCGCCGTGACCTCCAGGCCAGTGCGGCCCAGTGTCCGCCTTGGGAGCTCAGCCATTAGACCATCCTTTCCTTAGAAACGACTTGTGTTCCGCACATATTATCCGACAGCGCTGGGCATTACCACGCCAGGCGCGTCTATTTTGGCGTGGCCCTGTTCCACGTCCCTGGCGGCCGGCAGGAATAGAAGACGAACTCACTGGTGCCGTCCGCTTTTTCGCCTAGGAGAGAGACAATTGCTTGCCGTGACCCAGGGAGCTTATTCACCCATTGGCGCACCAGCTCGTCGGAAACACTTTGGGTAGTGCCCTTTGATCTACCGGGGCGGGCGCAGGTGTGCAGCTGGCCTTTCTTGGTCGGCCAGGAAGAACGCCAACGCCGCAGTCGATATGGCTCCACTGGCAGATCGTCGGAACCGTTGTTGTTTGGAGCGGGCGATGGGATTCGAACCCACGGCCCTCTGCTTGGGAAGAACGCTGGTTGGCTAATTGCTAAGGCGCCAGATTCAAAAACAGCAGGCAAACTTCAGGGAAAACACAGGTTGACGAGAGCTTGCCCGGTGGCGCGCGAGAGACCTGCCCCACCATAAGCAATGGTGGTGTTTGCTTATCTAAGTAGTCCGACCGAAGAGTTGGTGGCCTACCCGAAGTTGTGCGCATGTGGAGCGACCGGCAGACTGCCGTTCAGCGCCCGGAAGTCCTCCGCTACGATGTTGATCGTGCCCTCTCGACGCTCCAACATCCCTCGCACGATGACGAACGGCTCGGTGCGGACCAACTGACGTTGCCGCTCATAGAGGCTGGCGCGCACCATCACGTTGGCCAGGCCAAACTCGTCCTCCATCACTAGAAAGACCATCCCCTTCGCCGTCATTGGCCGCTGACGACAGACTACCAGGCCCGCCAGTTCCAGGAATTTGCCGTCCTCCAGCGAATGCAGCGCTGAGGTAGGTACGATGCCCTCGTGCAGGCGAGGTCGCAGGAAGGCCATAGGGTGCTGCAGGGACAACCCCAGGATGGAGTAATCGGCGGCCATGCGGTCCCATTCGCTCATCGACGAGAGCGAGACCATGTCCTGCTCCGTGAGTAAGGGCAGCGCGAGCTGGCGTTGCCCGGCGTTGCGGCCTTCCGGTCGATAGACCAGCCCTAGCTGCCAGAGCAACTCTCGCCTCTCCAGTCCGAAGCCGTCGAAGGCTCCACAGCCGATCAGGTTCTCGATGGCTCCTCGCTTGAGGCGGGTGCGCTCCAGGAAGTCGAACAGCGAGCGAAAGGGGCCGCCCTCGTCGCGCCGCGTTTCGACCTCTTTCGCTGTACTCGGGCTCAAGCCTTTCACGTAGCGCAGGCCGATGCGCACCGCGCCATGCTCCATGGTGCAACTGGCATTGCTGCGGTTGATGTCCGGTGGCAATACCTCCACGCCGTGGCGCCGGCCGTCGTTCAGGAGGACGTGCGGGCCGTAGAACCCCATGGGCTGGGCGTTGAAGAGCGCGCAGAGGAACTCCGTGGGATAATACTGACGCAGCCAGGCGGTCTGGTAAGCGAGCAGCCCGAAGGCAGCGGCGTGGGCCTTAGGGAAGCCGAACTCCGCGAACCCGGATATCTTCTGGAAGGCACTCTCGGCGGCTTCCGGCGAGACCCCGTTCTGCAGGCAGCCGTCCATGAACTCATCCTTCAGCCTGGAGATGGCTTCCTGGGAGCGCTTGCGACTCATGGCCCGGCGCAGGTTATCCGCCTGGCCGGTACTGAAGCCGGCCAGGGCCATCGCTACCTGCAGCACCTGGTCCTGGAAGAGGATGACGCCAAGTGTATCCTCCAGCACCGGCTCCAGGCTGGGGTGGTCGTAAGTAACTTCCTCCTTTCCCATGCGACGCCGGATGTAGGGGTTGACGGCACCACCGACGATGGGCCCCGGCCGGATGATCGCCACCTCCACCGTCAAGTCCTCCAGTGAGCGCGGCTTTACTCGCGGCAACGTCTGCATCTGAGCCCGCGACTCGATCTGGAAGACGCCCATCGTATCGGCATCGCAGATGGAGTCGTAGACCTGCTGGTCCTGGAAATCGATGCGGGAGAGGTCGACATGCCGGCCTTGGTGCCGCTCGATGAGGTCGAGGCAGTCGTCGACGGCGGAGAGCATGCCCAACGAGAGGAAGTCGATCTTGATCATGCGAGCGTCATCGACCGAGTCTTTGTCCCACTGGATGAGGTCGCGGCCCTCCATAGCGCTCTGCTCCAGCGGCACCAGCTCCACCAGCGGCTGTGTGCCGGAGATGACCATGCCGCCGACGTGCTGGCTGATGTGCCGGGGGAAGCCCGCAATCTGCTCCACCAGCTCCATCAGGTGCCGCCAGAGCGGAGCGTCCATCTTGTCCCGGTAGTGGGCCAGGCGCCTCATCTCCTCCCGCACGTGACGGGCGGAGGAATAGCCGTCGCTGACCTTGGCCAGGCGATCGAGTTCCGCCAGGGGCAGGCTCAGCGCCTTCCCCACCTCTCGCACAGCGCTGCGCAGCCGGTAGGTGGGGAAGGTAGCGACGAGCCCCACATTCTCCCGGCCAAAGTGCTCGTAGATGCGCAGGATCAGCTTCTCCCGGACGTCGCGCGGGAAATCGAGGTCGATGTCCGGCACCGATGCCATCTCCTCATTGAGGAAGCGGCCCAGGAAGAGGTTGTTGGCCACGGGATCAATGTGCGATAGACCGATCAGGTAGCAGATGACGGACCCAACGGAAGAGCCGCGCCCCCGGCCCGGCGGCGCCAGGCATTCACGTCCACGCACTTCCCCTGCTACCTGATAGGCCAGGTTGAGGATCTCCCAGTGGATGAGGAAAAAGCCGGCCAATCCGTGATGAGCCACCAACCGCAGCTCTTCCTCCAGCCTCTCCTGCGCTTGCAGTGGCCGCTGGTAGCGGCGCTCTAGCTCCCGCCGGCAGAGCTTGCGCAGGTAAGAGTCCGCCGTCTCGCCGGGCGGCACCGGGTAGTCCGGGAAGCGATAGTCCAGGTCCTTCGTGAGGTCGAACCGGCAGCGCTCGGCGATGCGCAGGCTGTTGGCGATGGCCTGCGGGTGATCTCGGAAGAGCTCCGCCATCTCAGCGGGCGGCCGCAGGAAGTACTCCGAGTTCTCGCGGCGTAGGTAGTGGCTGGCGTCCAGCGTGCTGCGGTTCTTGATGACGACCAGCACGTCCTGCAGGCGGTGCCGCTCTCGCGTATGGTAATGGACATTGCCCGTCGCTACGGTGCCAACACCCAAGCGCCGCGCCAGTTCCGCCAGTGCTTGATTGCGGCGGACGTCTCCATAGACCAGGTTGTTCTGCAGCTCCAGGAAGAAGCTGCCGGCGCCAAACCAGTCGCGGTAGCGGCGGGCGGCCGCCTCCGCTTCCGGGTAGCGCTCCTGTGCCAGCAGCGCTGGCACCTCCCCGCGCCGGCAGCCGGACAGTGCGATGAGCCCTTCCGTTTGGCGGGCCAGCACCTCCAGATCGATACAGGGGCTGCCGCGCTCGTGGTCCAGGTGGGCGTGAGTGAGCAGGCGGCAGAGGTTAGCGTAGCCGCGCTGAGTCTCGCAGAGCAGCGTCAGGTGGTGGCCGTTGGCCAGCGTGACCTCGGCGCCGGTGATCGGCTTGAGGTCCCAGGCACGGGCGGCCTGCGCGAACTCCATCGCCCCGTGCAGGCCGTCGTGGTCGGTCAGCGCCAGTGACTCGTATCCCTGAGCCTTCGCTCGCAACACCATCTCCTCGACGTGCGAGGCGCCCTCCAGGAAAGAAAAGCTGGAATGGGCGTGCAGCTCGGCGTAGGGAGCAGGCATCAGGGTCTACCCGATCGCGCCGGCGCCCAGTAATCCTGGGCTGCCCAGCCAACTGCGTCCCGATACACCGTCAGCGTCCGTCCGTCCTCCAGCAGCAGGCTGAAGTAGGTGCGGCTGACCGGCTGCGGGCGCCACCACTCATCGTCGATGCGCCAGGTTTCCAGCACGGCCTGCACCTCGCGGCGGCCGGCGAGCCGGACGGCGATCGGCTTGCCCTCAGCGTCCTCTTCCACCTGCAGTGGGCGCGGGCGGTTCAAAGCGATTGTACGGTGCCGCCTAACCATATATGATTCTCAACAAAAGGAGTTTCAAAGGAGCGCTGGAATGGCAATCGTCATGTTTATGGAGTGGGATGTCACACCGGATCAATACGAGGCGGCTAGGAAGCTGGTTAACTGGGAGGGCCAAGTGCCTGCGGGTGCGATATTCCATGTCGCTGCTTTCAATCAGCGGGGACTGCGGGTTACCGATCTCTGGGAATCGGAAGAGGACATGCAGGCGTTCGTCAACACACGATTGATGCCGGGGGTCCGCCAGTTGGGCATCCAGTCCAATCCGCATGTAGAGGTTTTGCCTACACATGCTATCTTTACGCCTGCTTTCAAGCCTGCCTGATTAAGGCTCGAACTCGACCAGGGCCGCTCTGCGCTCGGGAATCCGCGACCACGGCTCCACCTCCACAATCTTCCCCAGGGGCACGTAGCCCTGCTTGGCGTGCAGTTGTCGCACAGTCTCGTCTATCTGTCGCCACAGCTTGCCCTTGCTCTCGAACATGCCGGCCTGCCTGCCAGACTCGGCGCTCAGACCTACCAGTTCTACCTCCAGCTCCTCCACCGGCCGCTGCGGCGGATGCCGGACGATGGCGCTCTTTACTGCGAACCAGGCATGGGCGGGGTCGGAGAGCGCCTCCCGGAAGGAGACCGGCAGCTCCCAGGAGCCACCGCCGTCCAGGAGGCCGCGCGCCACTACCTTGCGCACCCAGCGGCCACGCCTGTCCGGGCTCCCGTAAGCGCTGTAGAGCAGGCGCTCCAGGCCGGCGAGTATGGGGTCGATGGACACTGCCGCGGCCGGCAGTTGCAGCCGGCGCACGATGCTCTCCTCCTGCAGCCTTGGCAGCAGCGGCTCGCTATCGATGCCCTGCGCCAGCTCCCAGCAGCGCTTGCCCTCGGTCCCGAACTGCTGCTGGTAGGCGCCCAGTGGCAGCGTCGCTATCTCTCCCAGGGTGCGCAATCCCAGCAGCTCCAGCCGCCAGCGAACCGGTTCATCGATGGGGAGGAGATCTACAGGCAACGGCGCCAGGAAGCCGGCGTCTTGCCCCGCCTGCACCAGCTTCGCCAGGCCGGGGCGAGAGGTCTGCGCCGCGACGCGGGCGGTGAACTTGCCTTTCGCGATGCCTGCCGTCGCCATCAGCCCGAAGCGCTTGTGCAGTCCGGAGATCAGGCGATCCGCCAGCTCCTGCGGCTCAGCCGCCAGGCCCTTCAGCGAGAGATAGGCCAGCCCGAGGCCCGCCGGTTCCAGCTCCGGGCTGAACCCTTCCAGGAAGTTCATCACCTCTTCGAAGCGGCACTGGTAATAGGACAGGTCCGGTGGCAGCACCTCCGCGCGATGACAGAGGCCAATCGCTTCCGACATGCGCATGCCGCGCCTGACGCCGGAGGCCTCAGCGCCGAGAGAGCAATCGAAGACTGTTGCTTCGCCGATTAAAATAAGAGATGTGGCTGAACTCTGCCGGCGTTGGCGCTCGACTTCGACAGAGAAACGGGGGATAGCGATGCAAGTAAGCATAGCTGGCCCTTACAACTTTATAGAACACTCGTTCTACTTGTCAATCCTCCGGTGGCTGTGATGAGGGCTCTCACGTTGGAGGAGATGATGGCGGGTGAAGCTGCCGAGTTGCTGCCGCCCAAGCCATCGCTGAAGAGCTTGCGCGAAGCCGCGGCAGACTGCAAAGCCTGCCCCCTTTGGGAGCTAGGTACTCAAACGGTCTTCGGCGAAGGCGAGCGCACCGCCAGACTGGTGCTCATCGGCGAGCAGCCCGGCGATGCAGAAGATGTGGCCGGCAAGCCTTTCGTTGGCCCTGCGGGAAGATTGCTGGACGAAGCTCTAGAACGGGCCGGCCTCGACCGGCACTTCGCCTACGTCACTAACGTTGTCAAGCATTTCAAGTGGGAGCCGCGCGGTAAGCGACGCATTCATAAGAAGCCCAACGAGAGGGAGATCACCGCTTGCCGCCCCTGGCTGGCTGCTGAGCTCAGCGTCCTGGAGCCGGAAGTCATCGTCTGCCTGGGCGCTACCGCTTCGCAGGCGCTGCTGGGCCGCGACTTCAGGGTGAGTCTTCAACGGGGTATCGTCATGCCGTCGGACCTGGCGCGGCACATCATGGCCACGGTGCACCCATCCTCTATCCTCCGCGCCGATGACCGCGAGCACGAGATGCAAGCCTTCGTGGCCGATCTGGAAAAGGTCAGCCCGTTGCTGGCAGCCTATCAATAACTTCGCCGTCCGGCTCCCGATAATAATTCTACCGCTCGTTTCCTCGGCTGCACAGGGTTGGTAGAGCACCTGCCTCGGGAGAACGCTGGTTACCCAAATGCTAACAGGTTAGATTCAAGAGCAGCGGGCAAACCTCAAGAAAAACGCAGACAATCGGCTTCTGTCGACTCAGTGATGTACATCACTAACGCGAGCCAAGGATCAAACGTTCATACGATGCTAAAAGCCGGTTTCCGCGATAGCTGTATTGCTATCGCAGCCCATTGCCCGGCGGTTCCCAATTCGCGGACAGACTACTCAGACATCTCCGACTTGATCTTGGCCCAGTACGTCAACCAAGCTTGATGCTCGCGCTCCTTGGCCTCCTCGATTCGCAGCATCTGCGTTCGACTAAGCAGGACAGAGCCGACGGGCAGCGGTGGCGCATAACCCAGAGAGATCAACAAAAGGTCATGGTCGTGACGCGCGTGTTGCCATCTCTCGTAAAGTCCAGCCGTACTCTCGTCGCCCGACCTACTGGCCATTGAGGACATTGCCGGTCACTCAGGCGAGTGATTGGGCAACCTTGATCAGGTCGTCAACCGAGAGCCCCTGCCCAGCGAGCCGGACCGATAGTCGATCATCAAGCTCCCAGCCCAAAAAGACCCTCCCCTTTTGCCATTTGGCCGTCGGATTATCTTTGGGGTGAGTCTCAGCTAACGGCTGGTCGACCGTGAGGAACCCGTCAACCCAAGTGGCCTTCCACCCATTGATGTCCACTGGCCCGAAGCTGTCGGTTGGAGCGCCGCGGGTATCGAGTGGGGCAGTATGGCCTTGGGACACCGCCAAATGCCGGCCCGCCCCCGAGTAAATCATGTCAACGAAGGCTCCGACGCCACCATCGGAGGCCACGAACCAAGGCGGGGCTATGCGGGACACCTGACGAAGGGTCAGGCCGTCCGGAACAAAGCCCGGGACCAGTAGCCGAAAATCGACCGACGATTGTGCTTCTTCGCGAGTCGAGAAGACCTCTCGATTCGCCTTGAACGCCAACGGGCTAGTAGACACGTATATAGTCTCCTTGTTTGGTTAGTTAGAGTTAGCAGCCGACTCCGAGGTAGGTTCCACAGGGATAGCAGGTCCCGCCTAGGCAAGAGCCGGCTATATACCAATAGTCCAACCAGCAATCAAACCCGTCGCAACACCAACGAGAATAAACGTACCAGCATTGCCTGCCCTGCCAACCGGCGTTGCATGCCCCACAAGTACACCACCTCTCGGAGGTGTTATAGACCCAGCCGCCGCACGTAAAACCGAGGGCAGAGTCTGTACCGCCCAGCAGGTGAAGCGCCACAGTGGCCGCGCTTAGGGCTGCCGAGCCAGCCAAAAAGTGGCGCCGACTCAGCTGCTGGCGAGCCACTGGCGCGCTTGGTATGACCTCAATCTGTTCCCGCAATGGTTTCTTGGTAAGCGAAATCAAAGTCAGACTCCTTGTCTCGATCCTCTTAGATGCTCTCGGCAACTCTTATGGCTTGATCCACTGGGAGCGAACTGGACAGCTCGAAAAACACGCTTTGATCTACCCACTGAAGGACGATGAAGTCTTGCGCGCCGCCCAGTCTCGAAAGGATCGCTGGATTCCCAGCGATCGAAATGGGCTCGCCGGGCACGTCGAATGCCGCATTCTGGTCCAGTACCTGAAATTCGCGAAGTGACAGGACGACGCTGTCTGGACTTTCCTTATTTACGTAGTCGAACTGCGCACCACTCAGTCTGCGACTCGCCGGAAGGGGCCCTGCGGTTTTAAGTTGAAGGTCTTCCGGGAGGTACGCGGGCAATCTCAACGTGAAACCCACCTGTTGTTCAAGTTGTTTGATGTTGAGCGGAAGGTCAGTGGTCGTTAGCGTCCCTTCCGGAGCTTGCTGCGAAGACGACGTAATTCCGACGAAATGGGCCACGTCTCTAGCGGTTGCCCTGCCACTACTTGTCAGGACCGCGAGGCAAACCAGGATGACCGCCACTGCGAACATGCCGACGGCCATGTTCCTCGCTCTGAGTAACGGCGGCAGGCCGCCCCTGTCACTCGAGCGATGGGTCCTCCTCATCCGGAATCTCGAGCGAAGTCCGAGGCCGGGGCGTCCCGGGTTAGAGGCCGCATAGGAGCGGAGGTGGACCTCTAGCTCGTCCTTAAATGCCTCCGACGGCAGTGCCTTGTTGGCATGCAATTCATCGGCCGCTCTCAGAATCTCCTCGGAGCCGGCGGCCGACATTTGGCCAGATCGGAGTTGATCAAGCAAGCGGTCGAAGTCGGAATCGTAACTATGGCTCATTGGAGAACGCTTCCCATTTTTCTTAGCGACCGCGCCAGTATCGTTCCGACATTCGACTCCGAGACTTT
>DASRHH010000075.1:0-3553 GCA_035650635.1 Dehalococcoidia bacterium
TCTTACCTCTTTCGTTAAGTCGAGAACTTCTCGGCGGAACACCTCTTTCCTCGGCTTCAAACTCGATGAGCATGAATTGACGAGTCATTTCGTCAAGTTCTTCGAAGATGAATTCGACCCGTGTCTGGTGTGGTACACGAACGCGGCTAAACGGCCCACGCGAAACGTGCAATCTGCCTGAGCGCTTAGCCATCGCTACTTCGCCAGGTACTCGTCGACGTCCCAGGTGTCGGCGGCGGCTTCGATCTGTATCAGCTCGGCGCGCATGCGGGCCAGGACGTCGTTGCGGCTGGAGAAGATGTTCTGCATGAACCGGTGCTCGAAGTGGCGGATCCAGGCCAGCGCCGCCCGCGAGGGCGGGTTGCGGTCCGCGATCTCCGGGTCCACGCTCAGCGACTCCACGAAGGCGATAGCGTAGCGCAGGCTGCTCACCCGCTCGTCGTGGCCGATCGGCGCCAGCTGCGACCTGATCCACTCTTGCTCGATCTCCTGCTGCGCCATTAACGAGCCTCCCTGACCTGCTGGGGCGAGTCTTCCTCGCCGCCGCGAACGATGCGCGGTCGCGCCCGCCGGGGCAGCGAGCGAGGGGAGGTCTCCGGCAGCAGCGCCATCTGCGCGTCGGGCACGCCGGGGCGCTGCCAGCCGGCCTTGAGCGCCGAAAGCTCCTCCTCCAGCTCCTCCACGTCCGCGAAGGCGCGGTAGACGGAGGCGAAGCGGATGTAAGCGATCTGGTCCAGCGAGCGCAGGCGCTCCATGACCAGCTCGCCGATGAACGTCGAGGGGACTTCCGCCTTGCCCAGCGCATAGACCTCGCGCTCGATCTCGTTGGCGGCCTGCTCCAGCGCGCCCAGGGGAATGGGGCGCTTCTCGCAGGCCTTGCGCATGCCGGCCAGCACCTTCTCGCGGGAGAACTCCTCGCGGCGCTCGTCCTTCTTCACCACCTGGACGCCGGCCAGCTCCACCTTCTCGACCGTGGTGAAGCGGCGGCCGCAGGCCAGGCACTCGCGGCGCCGGCGGACGCCGCCTTCGAGGGTGCGAGAGTCCGTGACCCGGGAGTCTGAGGAGCCGCAGAAAGGACAGTTCATGGCGTTGACGTATCTTTAAGAACGAGAAGAACGGACGAAGGTTAACACTAGATGTTGGGCTTTTCAACGAATTTGCCACAAGATGTTGTGCCATTTTTCCACACGCTGCGCACACAAATGCACAGGAACATATGTTCTGGAGCAATGGTAGGTGAAGCGGGGAAGGATGTCAAGCGTTCGGGGGATCAGGGGTAAAAAGAGCGGCCGCCGCGCTGTCCAGAGAGAGTCAGGCCAGCCGGCGGCCGCTACGCTAGCGGGTTGCTTATCTGCGTTGTCCGATGGCCCGTCCTCCTTTCGATGTATTCGACCGCTCCGGCCCTCCGGCCCTGCGTAGCACGCCGGGCGGAGGACGCGGATTGTCGTCAGTTCAGCGCATGGTCACCGGGCGCCGGAGGAAGGAAGGTAGTTCGGTGTCGTCCAGGTTGTTGAGCGCTTCCTGGCGCAGGCGGCGCAGCTCTTCGTCCTCGTCCTGCTTGGCCTTGGCCGTCGCCCGCTCCGGCTGGGGCAGCGCTCCGGTAAAACCCACCGCGATCAACGTGATCTTCACCTGGTCCGCCAGGTTGGGGTCGGTGGCGGTGCCGAAGATGATCTCCGCGCTCGGGTCGACCACCTCCGCAACCACCTGGGCCGCCATGTTGAGCTCGTGCAGCGACATGTTGCCGCTGCTGGCGACGTTGAAGAGGACGCCGCGGGCGCCATGGATCGAGACATCCAGCAGCGGGCTGGAGATGGCGGCCTTGGCCGCCTCCACGGCGCGGTTCTCGCCCTGTGCCAGCCCAATGGCCATCAGGGCCTGGCCGGCGTTTTCCATGATCTTGCGCACATCGGCGAAGTCCAGGTTGATGTCGCCGGGGACCGTGATCAGTTCGGCGATGCCCTGGATGCCCTGCCGCAGCACGTCGTCGGCAACGCGGAAGGACTCGCCGATGCTGGTCTTGGTGTCGCAGACGGCCAGCAAGCGGTCGTTGGGGATGACGATGAGCGTATCGACCTCGTCCTGTAACTCGGCGATGCCCTCATCGGCGTTGCGCCGCCGCCTCTCGCCTTCGAATCCGAACGGCCGCGTGACGACCGCTACGGTAAGCGCGCCGATGTTCTTGGCGACCTGCGCCACCAGCGGCGCCGCGCCGGTGCCGGTGCCGCCGCCCATGCCGGCGGTTATGAATACCATGTCGGCGCCCTTGAGTGCCTCTCGCAGGTCATCGACCGATTCCTCAGCGGCGTGGCGTCCCTTCTCAGGGTCGCCGCCGACGCCCAGGCCGCGGCTGATGCGGTCACCGATGCGCAGCCGCGTCTCGGCATCGCAGCGCATCAGTGCCTGCGCGTCGGTGTTCACCCCGACGAACTCGACTCCGGGGATGCCCATCTGCACCATGCGGTTGACGGCGTTGCAGCCGCCTCCGCCCACGCCCACCACCTTGATGGGCGGCAGTCCATCCAAATCAATCTTCCCCGTCATAGCTCCTCCTTACCTCCTCCTGCCCTTTCCTGTATTTGTCACCGGGTTTGGGCCCTCGTTAATTTGGAATGAGGGCCCGCAGCCACTTGCGGATCGATTCCCACATCACGGCTGCGTCCTTCGGCATGCCCAGGCCCTTGTGCGGCTCGTGGCCGTTGCCGTTGGTCTCCTGCTTGAGGCCCCAGCGCAACAAGCCGACGCTGCTGGCGTAGGCCGGACCGTTCAGCGCGTCCGAGAGGCCGAGGATGCCCTTTGGCCTGCCGACGCGTACGGGCATGCGCACCACTTGCTCCGCCAACTCATCGATGAACGGCAGGGCGGCGGTGCCGCCGCAGATCACCAGACCCGCCGAGATCATGTCGTCGAAGCCGGCGCGCTTGATGTCCAGGTAGATCATCTCCAGGATCTCTTCGGCGCGGGCCTGCAGGATCTCGGCGATCTGCCGTCGCGAGACCTCGCGCTGGCGCTCGCCCCCGAACGCCTCCAGCTGCACCATTTCCTCCGGATCGACCCGGCTGGCAATGCTGGAGCCGTACTCCAGCTTGGCCTGCTCCATGGTGGAAAACGGCGCTCGCAAGCCGGCGACCAGGTCATGCGTCAGGTGATAGCCGCCGACGGGCAGCAGCGAGCTGTGGAACGGTGAGCCGTCCACGTAGACGACGATGTCGGTGGTGCCGCCGCCAATATCAGCCAGGACGACGCCCTGCTGTCGCTCCTCGTCCTCCAGGACGGCCTCCGCAGAGGCGAGCGGTGCCAGCACCAGCTCCTCCACCTGCACGCCGGCCTTCTCGACGCACTGCGTCAGGTTCTGTACCGCGGTGACGGCGCCGGTGACGATGTGCGTCTCGATGTCCAACCGCTGCGCGAACATACCGATGGGGTCGGAGACGTGCTCCTGGCCATCGACGATGAAGTAACGCGGGAGGACGTGCAGCACCTCCCGGTTGGTAGGGATGCTGATGGACTCTGCCTCCTCCAGTGCGCGGTCGATATCGACCTGGCTGATCGG
>DASRHH010000076.1:0-4363 GCA_035650635.1 Dehalococcoidia bacterium
GGTGCTGCCGATGCCACTGGGCCGTTGGGAGTCGATGTCGATCAACAGCCAGCGATAGCCGCGGATATCTTCGTCCGCCGTCGTCTTCTCGGCCTTGGGCAGGATGCGGCAGTTGGCTCGAGCCAGGAGAGCAGGATTTACGGGGTTGAGCGTGAAGTAGATGTTTGCCTTGCCGTCCCAGGCCATGACGCTGGAGGCGACGGCCTTAGGACTATCGAAGTAGCCAGATGCCGTGTGGCCGAATTTGTTATGCTTTGGGATACGGATTTCACGAATGTCGCCAGGCTGCCATATCAAATCAAGGAAAATTTGAATGTTGGTCCTCAGATCGATCGGAGCCGAACTGGTCACTGTTTCCGCTCCGGCCAGCGACCACTTGGAAGAACCAGGACCCGCCGGGCGGTGTAGTTCTGACTCGCACGCGTGCCCCTGCGGCTTCTTCGGCGATTCCGTCCGCCAATGCACCTGCTCCGACGCGGCTATCGTACGCTACCAGGCGCGCATCTCCGGGCCGCTGCTCGACCGCATCGATATGTTCGTCGACGTGCCCCGCGTGGAGTACGAAAAGCTGACCGGTGAAAGCGTCGCGGAGCCGTCCGAGAGCGTGCGGCAGCGGGTCGAAGGAGCCAGCCAGCGCCAGCAGCAGCGCTTCCGTGACTCGCGCTTCGTCAGAAACGCCGAGATGGGGCCGCTGGAGGTGCGAGAGTACTGCCAGCGTTACCTGGCGGACGGAGCCAACCACTTGCTGCGCATGGCGATGACCCAGCTCTCGCTCTCTGCGCGGTCTTTCCACCGGGTGCTCAAGGTGGCGCGCACTATCGCCGATCTCAGCGGCTCGGAGGGCATCGAGGCGAGCCACGTGGCGGAGGCGCTGCAGTACCGAAACCGCGGGCGCAGCTTTTGAGCGAACTCCGCCCATTACTCAGCGATGCCGCGCCGCTACGACCACTACTGCAGCAGCGACCCTTCGGCATCCTCTCCGATATCGATGGCACGCTGAGCGCCATCGCGCCCCGGCCGGAGGAAGCCTACGTTCCGGACTCCGTGCGCGAGTTGCTGGCGAAGCTGAGCGAGGCCGGCGTCAGGATCGGGCTGATCACGGGCCGGCCGCTGGCAGAGGCCCAGCGGCGCGTGGGCCTGGAGACGGCCGCCTACGCCGGCAACCACGGCCTGGAGATGGCGTTCGACAGCAAGGCGGAGTCGGCGCCCGGCGCGGCCAAGTACTTCGGCCAGGCGCAAGCAGTCATCGCCTACTTCGAGAAGCTGCCGCTCCCTGGCGTACGCATCGAGAACAAGGGGCCGATCGTGGCGCTGCACTACCGGCAATCGCCGGACCCGGACGCCTCGCGCAAAGCGATCCTCGCGGCCGTCGCGGCCACTCCGCCGGCGGGCGCCTTCCGCCTGCACGAGGGCAAGAAGATCGTGGAGCTGCGGCCGCCGCTGCCGGTGAGCAAGGGCACGGCCGCCGAGACGATGGTGCGGCGGCTGGGGCTGCGCTCCGTTATTGCCCTGGGCGATGACATGACCGACGTCGACATGTTCGAGGCGGTCGGCCGCTTGCGGGACGAGGGCCGAATCCAGGGTGCGCGCATCGCTGTGGAGGCGGCGGAGACGCCGCAAGCGGTGTTCGCAGCAGCGGATTATCGTGTCGAGGGCGTAGAGGGAGTCGAGAGACTGCTGGTGTCGCTGCTCAAAGAGCTCGCCTAGAGGCGGTCAGCAGGTCCCGCAGCTGGCGTTCCAGCCAGAAGGTGATGTCCTCCTCCAGGACCAGCCGCTTGAGAGCGGCCTCGCGGCGCCGGCGTTCCTCGATCGGCATCGTCAGGGCCTCCAGGAGTGCCCGCTGCGTCCCCTCCAGGTCGGTCGGGCAGATGGAGAGTGCGTACTCGCCCAGCTGTTCGTGGGCGCCGGCCTGCTCAGAGAGCACCATGACGCCGTCGCCCTTGTTGACCAGCGGCCCTTCCTTGGCGACGAGGTTCATGCCGTCCAGCAACGGATTGACGAAAAGCACGTCGTATAGCTGCATGCCAGCGATGGCCTGGGCGTAGTTGTTTTCGTAGAAGACTTGCACCGGCTGCCAGTCGTCGGTGGCATACTGATCGTTGATCGAGTCGACGGTCTCGAACACCTCGTCCGTATAGGTCTGGTAGACGCCCAGCTCGCTGCGGGAGGGCACCAGGAACTGCATCAGCGTCGTCTCGCCGCGGTATTCCGGGTAGCGCTCCAGGATCAGCTCCCAGGAGCGCAGCCCGCGAATGATGTTCTTGCTTGGCTCCGAGCGGTCGACGCGGACGACGAGCTTGCCCGTGACCCGCTCGCGCAGAGACTCGACATAACGCTGTACCTCCGGCGTCTCGGCGAACTCCAGCAGGCCGTAGGAGTCGATCGAGATCGGGTAGGCGTAAACGAAGGTCGTGCGGCCATTGTGGGTGACGCAGGAGCGCTGATAGTCGATGTAGGCGTCGTCCAGGATAGCCTCGCAGGAGTGCAGGAAGTTGCGTACGTCGTTGCGGGTCTGCAGCCCGACGATATCGGAGGCGCACATGCACTCGTGGATGCTCTGGCGCATGAATTTGGGCAGGATGCCCCAGTAGTGTGGGCTGGGCCAGGGGATGTGGGTGAAGTGGAGGATGGTGGCTTCCGGCAGGCGCTCTCGCACGTCGGCGGGGGCCAGATAGAGGTGGTAGTCCTGAAGCATGACGTAGGGAGCGGCGCTGCCGCTGGCTGCCTCGACAATGGCCTCGGCGAAGGCCTGGTTGACGCGGACGTAGCCGTCGTCCCAGGCCTCGTAGACCGCACGGCCGATGTTCGGGGTACGGGGGGTGTTCCACATGAAATGCTGCAGGAACCAGAGCAGCGGGTTGGCGAAGGTGTAATAGAAGCGCTGGTAGACGGCGCGCGGCACTTGCACGAAGTGGACGTAGACCTGCGCATCCGGCAGTTGCACGGCGCCGCCGGCCAGCTGCGCGGCGCGCCTGTCGCCTTCCGTCATGGCGGAGGCGATCCAGGTGACGGGGACGAAGCGGCTGGCTGCCAGAAGCGCTGTCACCATGCCGCCGCTGCCGCGGTTGGCGACCAATTCGCCGTTCGGATCGAGGCTGTATTCGACAGGGCCGCGGTTGCTGGCGATGATCAGTCGCCGGTCGCCCAGCATCTCCCGGCAGAGTTCCTCCAGGCGCTGCAGCTTTCCCGTTAGTCCACCGGCAACTTCTACCATTCGTAGGCAGCATGCCGTAGCCGCCTCAACGCTGTCAATCTGCGGTAGTCGCGCTTGATAGCCGTTCGGCGGCGCGCGTAAGATGAAACTCGGCCGGTGAGCTCAGCGATGTCAAACCTTAATCCTTCCCACCATCAAATGGGGTGGACTATGCCCGAAGGGATACCTCCACACACATATGTTTGTGCATTCTGCGGAGACAAGGTCGCGTCCACGCAAGGCTACACGGGCTATTACTTTGGAAATCAGAAGAGCTACCTCTGGGGCACAATCCACATTTGTCCGGGTTGCACCGAGCCTACCTATTTTACGGTGGACCATACAGATCAGTTCCCAGCGCCGCCCTACGGAAGTTCGGTTCGTCACGTAGATAAAGAAATCGACGCTCTATATCAAGAATCAAGAAACGCGTTCTCGGTTAACGCTTATACGGCGTCGGCAATGGCAAGTCGGAAAATTTTAATGAACGTAGCGGTTCACCTGGGAGCGCCTAAGAACCAGCCCTTCACGGCATACGTCGA
This sequence comes from Dehalococcoidia bacterium, assembly GCA_035650635.1. Taxonomy (GTDB): domain Bacteria; phylum Chloroflexota; class Dehalococcoidia; order SM23-28-2; family DASRHH01; genus DASRHH01. Next base: position 3,736 of record DASRHH010000076.1, read on the forward strand.
TTACCTCGAAGCTAATCACTATGTGCCCCCCGGCGCCAAAACCTGGGTCGATGCCATCAGAAAGAAGGGAAACGACGCCACGCATGAGATCCCGGCTACTACCAAGGAGGATGCCCGGGAGCTCATCGACTTCGTCGAGATGCTACTGAAGCTTGTCTTTGAGTTCCCAGCCCGCGCCGGGTCAGCAAAGGGCAAGTCAACGACACCGTAGTGCGAGCCTTGATAGCCGTTCGGCGGCACGCGTAAGATATGTCCTGAAGCCCCCGTAGCTCAGTTGGATAGAGTACCGGCCTCCGAAGCCGGGAGCGTGGGTTCGAGTCCCGCCGGGGGCACCACTCGAGAGCACGAAGCCGGAGCGTTGAGCGAAAGGTAGGCGGCCATGACCAACGATTTCCTGCAGGTAGCGCGCGAGGAGCTGGGGCGGCTGGACGGCGAAGAACGCCGGCTGGAGGAGGAGGAGCGGCGCATCGCGGAGCAGAAGCGGGCGCTGCGCGAGCAGATGGCACGCCTGCACTCCGCCATTGACGTCTTCCGCGAGCTGATGAACGTCCCGGAAAGTCTGACGCCCGCATCCAGTCCACCCGCAGAGGCGTCCGGCGAGCCGCAGCAGCAGACAGAGACGCCGCCG
>DASRHH010000077.1:0-4207 GCA_035650635.1 Dehalococcoidia bacterium
GCTGCGGTGACGGTGATGTAGGCGTTGATCTTCGGGTTGAGGGCCTCGATCCGCTGCAGATAGGCTCGGGTGATTTCCTCCGGAGACGCCTGACGGCGCTCGACGAGCCCGGAAAGATCAAGCAGGGTGGCGGACGTCAACTCAGTCGAAGCCATAGCGCTCTCTGATTGTATCGCTGCGGTCAAGGCGGGGTATTACGGCCGGCTGCGCTCGCCTTCGGACGGCTCGGCCGCGCCGCGCAGGTAAAAGAGGTCGCGGATCCGCAGGCCCATGATCGCGGCCGAAGTGGCCGCCATGATGATGATCGTCGTGATCAGCACGGCATGCGAGGCGACGGCGAAGGCGGCCGCGCGGTCGCCGTCGGCGCCGGCGGCCGCCAACACCTCGCGGATCACCAGTTCGTACGGCCCGACATTGGCCTGCGTCAGCGGGACGGCGCCCGATAGGTTGGCGACGACGGTGACGAGCAGGTAAGTTGGGGCCGAAACGCCGAGATGAAAGGGCTGTCCGATCGTGAAGTAGGCCAGCGCCTCCATTGCCCAGTCGGCCAGCGTCAGGCCGACGAGCAGGAGCAGCGAGCGCACGTCGCCCAGGGCGCCGAAAGCGACGCGGGTGCGGTTGGCGAGGGCGCGGATGCGCGCCTGCGGCCGGGCCGGCACCAGGAGCAACAGTGTTTCCACCAGGCGACGGCCCCGGCGAGTCCGTGCAATCAGAGCTATGACCACCACCGGCACGACGAAGCTCCAGGCGGCCGGCGACCGCAAGTTGCCGTTTGGCAGGATTAGGAACGCCAATGGCGCCAGCAATGCGATGACGATGACATCAAGGACGCCCTCCGCGACGACCGCCGCTACGACGGCCGTGCGGTCCAGGCCATAGCGCCGGTGTAGGATCTGGACCTGCGCCAGGATGCCGGCGTTGAACGGCAGGATCAGGTCCGCACCCTTGCTACTGTAAAGCGCCAGGACGCTGCCGGAGAAACGGACTTTGCCGGTGTGACGCAGGATCAGCCACCAGCGCAGACCATGGAAGAACCCCGAAGCTGCGAAGATCGGGATGCCCAGCAGCGCCCAGCGCCAGTCCGTGCGGCCCAGGTCGCGCCAGAGCTGGTCCAGGTTGACGCGCCAGAGCAGGATGCCGATGAATATCAGCGAGATGCCGACCTGCCCCACCATGCGGCCGACGAGCGATAGCTTCACCGGAGCGCCCGGCCGCTAGTACTCGGAGGTCGCCGGTCGCAGGGTGCCTTCGCCCGCCGAACCGAGGCCAAACTGCGCGTTGTAGAGCCGCCCGTAGAGGTCGTTCGTCGCCAGGAGTTCGGTGTGGCGGCCCTCGCCGGCCAGGCGCCCGTTTTCGATCACAAGTATCTTGTCGGAGGCGACCACAGTGCTCAGGCGGTGCGCGATGACAATCGTCGTGCGGCCCCGCATCAGCTTGCCGATGGCGCCCTGCACGGCCAGCTCGGACTCGGAGTCCAGCGAGTTGGTGGCCTCGTCCAGCACCAGTACCGGCGGGTCATTGAGCAACACCCGGGCAATGGATAGACGCTGCTTCTCGCCGCCGCTCAGGCGGTAGCCGCGCTCACCGACAATGGTGTCGATCCCCTCCGGCAGGTGGCTCACCAGATCGCCCAAGCGTACGTCGTCGATGACTCGTCTGACTTCGTCGTCGCTGGCGCCGGGCCGGCTGTAGGCAACGTTATCGCGGAGGCTGGCGTGGAAGATGAACGGTTCCTGCGTCACCATCGCGATGTTGCGGGCCAGGCTCGCCACCGTCAGGTCCCGGACGTCGACTCCGTCCAGCAAGACGGCGCCCTCGTTGACGTCGAAGAGGCGCGGCACCAGGTAGGAGATCGTGGTCTTGCCGGCGCCGCTTGGCCCAACGAGCGCCACCACCTGTCCGGCCTCCGCCACAAACGAGAGGTCGTGCAGGGCCCAGGAGTGCTCGACGTACTTGAACGAGACGTTGCGGAACTCGATGCGGCCCTCGGCGCGCGGCAGGTCGATGGCGCCCGGCCGTTCTTCGATCTCGAACGGCAGGTCCAGGTACTCGAACAGCCGCTCGAAGAGCGCCAGGCTGCTTTCGACCGTGACGTTGAGGGAGAAGAGCTGCGTGACCGGCCCAAAGAGGCGCGTCAGGTAAGCGGCCAGCGCCACCATCGTGCCGATCTGCATATCGCCGCTGATGACGGCGTGGCCGCCGTACCAGTAGGTCAGCGCCGGCGCCAGCACGCCGAACAGTCCGAGGAACATGAAGAACCAGCGCCCCACCAGGGCGCGCCGAATCGAGAGCTGGCGCAGGTCGTGGTTGATGCTGGTGAAGCGCTCCAGCTGGTGCTGTTCCTGTCCGAAGATCTTGGTGAGCAGGGCGCCGTTCACGGAGAGACTCTCCTGCAGGTGCGCCGAGAGGTCCGCCATGCGCTGTTGCTGCTGCGTGGCCATGTCGCGCTGCATCCTGCCGACTCGCCGTGTCGGCCAGATGAACAGCGGCAGGGCAGCGATGCCCAGCAGCGAGAGGCGCCAGTCCAGCACCATCATCAGCGCGATAGTGCTGACGGCGGTGATCAGGTTGGAGAGCATGGAGCTGAAGGTGTTGGTGACCACGTCCTGGATGCCGTTAACGTCGCTGGTCACGCGTGACATCACCTCGCCGCTGCGGGTGCTGATGAAGAAGCGCAGGGGCATGCGCTGGAGCCGGCCGTAGAGATGGTTGCGGATCGACTCCATGACACCCTGGCCCATGAGGTTGCTTATCCAGCTCTGTGCCACGCCCAGGAGTGAGCCCAGCAGCGAGGTCACGACCATGATTAGCACCAGGACGTTGATCTGGCCGCCATCGCGTTGCGGCAATGCGTCATTGAGGATGCGACGGATGAGCAGCGGCGGCACCAGGCCGATCAGGCTGGAGAGCGTGATGATGACGACCAGCAGCAGGGACAGGCCCCAATAGGGGCGGAAGAGCCCGAGCGCGCGGCGCAGCGTGGCGCGAGGCGCCCGCAGAGGCTGACGCTCCCGCGAGCCGCGGCGCATGCCGCGCCAGCCGCCGAAGCCGCCGCCGTGGTCCATCATCTCTCGGGTGTCCGCATCTTTTCGCTGCCCATGATACAGCTACTCGCGCTTATGGCGGCGGTTGACGCCGGAGCCGGTTGAGGATATACTTTAGTTAGTCGAGTGCCAATCTCAAGATTGGCAAAGCAAATGGTAAATCCTCTTACCCTCCGCTCTGCCGCCGCGGGGCCTGGCACCTGTAACCGCCCCCGCTAGTGGGGGCCAGCACGTCGATACCCGGTTGCGGGAAAGAATCGAGAAAGCACACAGGGAGATAATTGTGTCCAATGTAAAGAAGCTCTACATCGCCCCCTTTGGCTACTTGCCGAAGCTGGCGAATGACGACGCGCACAGGCGCGACGCTGGAAAGCGCCGGCCGGCGCCGGCGTCCGAGAAAGAGCCGATAGCGTCAGCCGCCTAGCGCTCCGTCTACAGTGAGTGCAGGCGCCTTAAGGCGCCTGCACGGTCTCCAGAAGCAGCGCGACCGCTTCGCCGCCGCCGTTACAGGCGGCGGCGATGCCATATCTGCCATCGGTCGCGCGCAGTGCGTGCGCCAGGTTGAGCGCGATCCGCGCGCCGGAAGCGCCGATTGGGTGACCCATGGCGATGGCACCACCCCAGACGTTGACTCTCTCATGCGCGATCCCTAGCTCCCGCATTGCGTAGAGCGGCACGACCGCGAATGCCTCGTTGATCTCGTAACGGTCGATCTCAGCGATTCGCAGGCCGGCGCCGTCCAGGAGCTTGCGAATGGCGCCAACGGGGGCCGTGGTGTACCAGCGCGGCTCTTGCGACCAGACGGCGATGCCGGCGAGGCGTGCCAGCGGCGTCAGCCCGTGGCTCTCGCCGGCCGCGGCGGAGCCCAGTAGCACGGCGGCGGCGCCGTCCGCGATCTGCGAGGCACTGCCCGCCGTGACGGTGCCGTTGGCGCCGAAGGCGGGCGCCAGGCCGGCCAGCTTCGTCAGGTCCGGTTCGCGGACGCCCTCATCAGAGCAGAACTCCGCGCCGCTAGTAGACACGGCCACCAGCTGCGAGGCCAGATGGCCCTCAGACTGTGCTTGCAGCGCTCGCGCGTGGCTGGCGAGGGCGTACGTGTCCTGCTCCTCACGGCTGATGTTGTGGGTCGCCGCGGCCAGGTCGGCCAGCGCGCCCATGTGCGG
>DASRHH010000078.1:0-5160 GCA_035650635.1 Dehalococcoidia bacterium
AGCCGCCCAGCAGCGGGCCGGTTACGCTCGATAGAGCGAAGACAGCGCCAAAGTAGCCCTGGTACTTTCCGCGCTCCCGCGGCGGCACAACGTCACCAATGATGGCCATCGCCAGCGCGAAGATGCCGCCAGCGCCGACGCCCTGAATGCCGCGAAAGATGATCAGCTCCATCATGTTCTGGGCCGCGCCAGAGAGCAGCGACCCGACGATGAATGTCCCGATTGCCCCTAGATAAAGCAGCTTCCGGCCGTAGAGGTCGCTCAGCTTGCCGTAAAGCGGCACAGTCACCGTGGAGGTCAAGAGGTAGGCGGTGATCACCCAGGAGAGGTGGTCGAGACCACCCAGCTCGCCGACGATTGTCGGCAGGGCGGTCGATACGATCGTCTGGTCCAGCGCTGCCAGAAACATGCCGACCAAGAGGCCGGACAGGATCAGCATGACCTGGCCGTGCGTGAAGTTGTTGCTGGTTGGGCTAGCGGTCGTCATCGGCAAATTTGGTCGGTTGGCGACGGAATAACGGTAGTTGCCTAAAGTTTAACACGAATTGAATTATGGCTGGAAGGCGTTTCGAGCCGCAATCGCGTAATCTATACTCAGTTTAACACGCGCCGCAATGTCCACTGTCCAGTACAACCCGTTCGACCTTCGCTTTCGCAGCAACCCCTATCCTCTGTACGCCGAGATGCGCCAGCACGAGCCCGTGCAATGGAACGCTTTCCTCCAGCTCTGGGTACTGACCCGCTACGAGCATGTCGAGTGGCTGCTCAACGACCCGCGTTTCTCGGCTGACCGCCGCACGGCCGCCAACCCCTTCGTCCAGGCAATGGTCGCGCGGCAGGAGGAGTTCGGCGCCCTCGGTCGCGCCCCAACCATGCTGGGCCTCGATCCGCCGGCGCACACGCGCCTGCGCCGCCTGGTCAGCAAGGCGTTCACACCCAGGCGAGTGGAAGAGCTGAAGCCGCGCATCGTTGACATCGTGCAGGACCTGCTCTCGCAAGCCGGCCAAACGTTCGACATCGTCCGCGACCTCGCGTGGCCGCTGCCGGTCATCGTCATCGCGGAGATGCTGGGAGTGCCGTCCGCTGATCGCGACAGCTTCAAGCGCTGGTCGGACGACGTCGCGGCAGCGCTGGGCGCGCCCTTCACGCCGCCAGACGTCCTGGAGCAGAGCAAGGTCAGCGTCGCCGAGATGAGCGACTACTTCCGCCAGATCATCAGGGAGCGCCGTGGAGCACCCCAGGACGACCTGATCAGCGCCCTGCTTGCCGCCGAAGAGCAACGGCAATCGCTGACTGAGGAGGAGATGCTCTCCACCTGCATGCTCCTGCTGGTCGCGGGCAATGAGACAACGACGAACCTCATTGGCAACGGAGTGCTGGCGCTGTTGCGTCATCCGGAGCAGATGCAGCGCCTGCGCGGCCAGCCCGAGCTTATTGGCCCGGCGGTGGAGGAGATGCTGCGCTACGACAGCCCGGTGCAGGCGACTTCACGCGTCGCCGCGCAGGACATCGACCTCGACGGCCACCAGCTGAAGGCCGGACAGGTCGTGATCGGCATCATCGGCTCCGCCAATCGGGATTCCGCCGTCTTTCCAGAGGCCGCTGCGTTGGACATCGCGCGGCAGCCCAACCGTCACCTGGCCTTCGGCGACGGCATACACTTCTGCCTGGGCGCCGCCCTGGCGCGAGCCGAGGCGCAGATCGCCATCGGCCAGCTGCTCGTGGACCGCCGTGGGCTTTCGCTAATCGAGGAGCCAGAGTGGACAAATTCTTTCGTCTTGCGAGGGCCAAGGTCGTTGTTTATCGAAGCCAAGCAATAGTTAGGGGTTGCCAGTATTGCTGGGAATAAATACACTTATGCCAAACAGTACGGAAACAACCTATAGAGAAGACCTATGCAAGTAACGCCACAACAACGCGAACATCTCCTTGACCTGACGGAAGAACTGCTGCGCAAGATCTACCACCGGCCCCTGCCAGCCGAGTGGGCACAGGCTGACCTCACAATGCCTCAGCTCCGGGTCTTGATCACGCTCTTTCTTGAGGGGCCGCAGAGTTGCGGCAGCCTGGCGGACACGGTCGGTCTTTCCCTGCCCACCCTGACGGGCATCCTGGAGCGCCTGTCCCGCCGGGGCTACCTGGTGCGGACGCACGACGACCGCGATCGCCGGCGGGTCATCTCCAGCCTCTCGCTGCCCGGCGAGCACCTGGTGTCGCGGCTGTGGACGGCTCATCGCGATGAGATGGCAGCCGTTGTGGAAGCGCTTGACCAGGAAGAGCTGAAGAACATTGAGTCCGGCTTCCGCCTTTACATCGATGCTATCGACCGTTTGGAGTCGATGACTTCGGCGGCCGCCGCCAGCAGCCGCCGCTAACAGCGCCTCTTCATCTCCCCGAACTGGAGCTGCCCTTGAGCCTGCGCGCATGCGTCCCGATAATGGTGCAGGCCAATGAACCCAGAAGCGCTCCCTTACACCCTGCTCATCCTGCTCGCTGAGTTCACCATCGGCTGTCTCTGGCTCCTCTGGTTCACCGACCTGCGCGGCGCCGTCATCAGCAGCTTCGTCCGTTTCAGCGCGGCCATGTGCGCGCTGATGGCCGTCTTCACCCTGATCGTGGCGCGACAGATGGACGTGCCCAGTATCGTCGATGGCTATCCTCTCAATACCGCCTATGTCGGGCCGACGCGGGTGGCGCTGGCCGTGCTGCTGGGTCTCAGCGTGCCTTACGCAATTGCCACGTTGGTCGCGCCGAGAGGGGTGGCATTAGTGCTGGGCGGCGTGGCTTCGCTGGCGGGCCTGGTGGCACTGGGGATCATGGCGCAGGTCTTTGCGCCGCCGGTCTGGGGCTATGCCGGCATCTTCGCCAGCCTTGTCGTTGGTGCGCTGGCAGTCGGCGGCGTATCGATGGGGATGATCCTGGGGCACTGGTACCTGGTGACGCCGCGCCTGCCGGAGCAGCCCCTGCGCGAGGTCACTGTGCTGCTGATGGTGGCCCTGGCCCTGCAGCTGGTCATCCTCCTGCCCAACGTGGCGCTGCCGCACGACCATATACCGACCTCGACAGAGATAACGCTGGGCCTCAGCCCGTTTTTCTGGATGCGCATCGCGGGTGGAATCGCCTTCCCGCTCGTCCTGACCTACATGGCCTACGACTCCTCCAGCATGCGGGCCATGCAGTCGGCCACAGGCCTGCTCTACCTGGCGATGGCGCTTGTGCTCTCCGGCGAGGTGCTGGCCAAGGCGCTGATGTTCGTAACCGGCGTCCCTGGTTAGTCCTACAGGGTCGGCGAAAGCGTCATTTCCTTCCAGCTTCTACCAGACATCAGTTGATCCCAGAAACCGTAGAAATGGCGCTGATTATTCTCGCTGTTAGGCGCTTCACTGGCCATTCCCAGGTAATCCTCGTTGTACTTGTCGTGACCCATGCCCATTCCGATAGATTGCGGGATCTGGCGGGTCATCACTCCGCGGCCGGTGATCGTACAGAACTGCCAGTTCTCCATGTCATCCTGCTCAAAGGAGCCAGCTGGGCTGAACGTCCAGAGGAACTGCTTGCGGATGGCTTGCTTGACGTCAGCTGGGGCAGCCTTATCTACAAAGCACCAGGTCCAGGCCTCAGTCTTGTCCGGCCCGCGCGGATGCCAGACTCTGAAGGTGTGAGCTACAGTACGCAGATAAGAAAAGTTGGGGAAAACGGTACCGACGATGGGCGTGATCTTGCGCATCCGGGACCCCAGCCGTGTCTCCGCCTCCACCACCACGGACTCTGCATACGGTCTGAGCAGGGGATTAGCGCCATCCGGTATCTCGACTGACATTGCCGCATCGGACGGCTTTGTCGCGATCACACAGTGTCCGTTACCGGGACTCACCATTGTGCCGTCCAGTATGCCAACATCGAAGTAACCGCTTATGGCAGCGGAAGCATGGCTGATGCCGACGTGATAGGAATCGCCTCCGAAGTTATCGGCGCAGAACTTCCAGTTGGCGGGGATCAACCATTTGTGCCCCTCGATAAACTCCACGCCGCCCTCGCGGCGATCCACGAGCGAATCGAGGTACCAGGCCATAGGGCCCAGATAGTCCAGTAATGACGGTGCCCCGGCGTCGAAGTTGCCGAAGACCAGGCCTTTGTAGGAGTCCACCTGCGCCACCGGCACCAGGCCCCATTGCTCCATGTCCAGCTGCTCGAAGTAGGCGTCCTGGAAGTTCGGCACGCCGATGAGCTTGCCGTCATTGCCGTAGGTCCAGCCGTGGTAGGCGCAGGTGAAGGAGGCGGCGTTGCCCTGGTCGGCGCGGCAGACCTTCATGCCGCGATGGCGACAGGAGTTGATGAAGGCGTTGACCTTGCCGGAGCTATCGCGGATGACGATGACGGGGTCCTCGCCCATCGTTGTCGTGAAGAAATCGCCGGGGCTGGGGATCATGCTCTCGTGCGCCAGGAAGAGCCATGTCCGGGCAAATACCTGCTCCAGTTCCTGCTCATATATCTCGCGCTCGATGAAGATGCGACGGCTCAACAAGCCATTCTTCAAGTCTACCAGCCTGCTAGCATCCGGGTTCCTTCCACTGATTTGCCCAGCTGTTACCCTTGCCATTGGTAGCTCCTTTCGAGATAGACTAGCCAGGAGTAGAGTAACTCATACAAGCACGATTCTTTCGCTCACGTCAATAATAATTAAGAACGGGGCCGGAAATCCGGCCCCGTTTAGTCGCTTATAGCGGCCGCTATTACACCGCGGTCCTGGGTGCCAGGCGTATCTTGTCCCAGGAGTCAGCAGTCATCATCTCAGACCAGAAGTCGTAGAAGCCGCGCTGGTTGGTCTCGCTGGGAGAGCTGTTGAAGATACCCGGCAGCTCCTCGTCCTGGTGCTCGCGACCAAGGCCCATCGAGATGTTGTGAGAGTAGCGGCGGGTCATCAGGCCCTTTGCGGTCTCGGTGCAGGTCTGCCAGTTCTCCATGTCGTCCTGCTCGAAGAAGCCAGCCGGGCTGAAGGTCAGCAGAGACAGCATGCGAACTGCGTCTTTGACCTCCGGTGGGGCTTGCTTGTCCACCAGGCTCCAGGCCCAGACTTCGATCTTGTCCGGGCCGCGAGGGTGCCAGATGCGCAGAGTGCGGAACAACTGCGGCCAGAGCAGCGAGGTGTTGGGGAAGATG
>DASRHH010000079.1:0-8821 GCA_035650635.1 Dehalococcoidia bacterium
CTGCACGATAGCTTCGTCTCCTGCTGCTCCTTCCAGGGAGCATCGAACAACCTCATCGGCGGCGTGCCCACCAGTGAGGGCGGCGGCGGCGCCGCTGACATGAACATCATCGCCTTCAACGGCATCGGCTACACCTGCTGCGACGGTAACGGCGGCGGCATCATCCTTCACTACTACGGCACCGACTTCAACGCCTTCCGTATCAACAGCATCTTCCAGAACGGCAACCAGCCTATCGACATGGCCAACGACGGCGGGCTGACCCAATGTCCGTTCCCGCCCGTCGACAATGGCAACGGCGGCGACGGCTCCAATGACGATCGCGACTGCCCGGCCATCACCAGCGTTGTCTACAATGCTGGGCCCAGCAGCCACACCGTCAACGTAGCGGTCAACCCTGGCGAGTACCCGCTGGGCAGCCACGTGGACGTCTACAAGGCATCCACCAACACCAACGGCTTCACGTCGCCTGGGGTTGACCCCAGGACCTACCTGGGCACCGCCACCATCACGGGCGCCGGCGTCTTCAACAGCACGGTCGTCGCGACGGGATCGGTTAATGTCTGTGGCCTGGCCCCCGGCGATATCCTGGTCGCCATCGCGACCGACACTTCCGGCGTCGGCAACTCCTCGGAGGTCTCGGACCCGGCGTCGAACTCGGAGGCACTCGTCACCAGCGGCACCAGCACCTGCGTGGTGGGCGCCGGCACGGCCACGCTGACAGTGCACAAGGACTTCAGCGACGGCAACACCGGTCCCGTCAGCGTCAGCGTCAGCTGCACGGGCGGCACGCCGGACAGCAGCCCCAAGAACGCGTTCGACAACCCGGACTTCCCGGCGGTCTTTACCATCACCCTGACCTCCGCCAGCGCTACCTGCTCTGCCACGGAGGGCGCGGCGCCCGCCGGCTACGTCAAGAATGAGGCGTTCTGCCAGAACATCGTCCTGACCAACGGCAGCAGCCTGCAATGCACCATCTTCAATAACCTTGTCACGCCAAGCGGCACGGCCAGCTTCACGGTGCACAAGGACTTCAGCGACAACAATCCTTCCTTCGTCACCGTCAGCGTCAGCTGCAGCGGCGGCTCAGCGGCGCCCCCCTCGCAGAGCGTGAGCGAAGCCAACCCGGGCGCCTTCACTATCACCATCCCATCCAGCAGCGCCACTTGCTCCGCCACTGAGGGCGCGGCGCCCGCTGGCTACACCCAGAACCAGGCGACCTGCCAGAACATCGTCATGGTCCCCGGTGGCAACTACTCTTGCACCATCCTCAACAACCTCATCCCACCGGCGTCCGCCACGCTGACCGTGCACAAGGACTTCAGCGACAACAACACATCCAGCGTTACCGTCACGGTCAACTGCACCAGCGCGACGGCTAACGGTCCGTTCAGCGCGACAGAGAGCTCGCCGGCCACCTTCACAATCACAGGCATTGGTGGCGGCAACACCTGCACGGCCACTGAGGCTGTACCGTCCGGCTACACGGCCAACGAGACCGCTTGCGCGAACATAGCGGTGTCCGCGGGCGGTACCTACTCCTGTACCATCACCAACACGCTCAACACCGCCGTCTTCACGGTGCACAAGGACTTCACCGACGGTAACACCAGCAACGTGAGCATCACGGTCACCTGCACGGGCGGCGCTGCGCCGGCGGTCAGCCCGCTGAGTGCTCACGACAACCCGGACACGGCTGCGGTCTTCACCATCAACGCGGTGCCGGCCGGCGGCACCACCTGCTCCGCCACCGAGGGCGCCGCCCCCGTTGGCTACACCAAGAACGAGGCAGCCTGCACTAACGTCGCCATCGCCGTCAACGCCAGCGTGTCCTGCACCATCACCAACACCGCAGGCCACCTCCAGGGCGACGTGGACTGCGACGGGCTGGTTACCACGCAGGACGCCATCAAGATCACGCTCTACATCGCAGGCCTGCCCTACAGCCAGCAGCCCGGCTGCCCGCCCATCGGCACGCTGTTCGGCAGCCACCTCTGGGGTGACGTCAACTGCGACGGCGTGGTCACAGTCGCCGACGCCATCGCTATCGTGCGCTACATCGGAGGCCTGGGATACACGCAGCAACCCGGCTGCACCCCGATAGGCCAAGCGCTAACCTAAGCAACGGCAACCCATAAAGGAAACCCCCGGCGAAATGCCGGGGGTTTCCTTTATGGGGGAGAGAGACGATAAGAGCTAGGTCAACTGCCTGGCAGGCGGCTAGCCCGCCAGGACACCGGGTCCGCCGCAGCTAGAGGTAGCAGCGCCGGTAACCGCAGACCGGGCAGGTCAAAAAGCCCTCGCCGCGGACGATGGGCCCGCCGCAGTCAGGGCAGTGAGCGGCCCGGAAGAGCCGCATTCTCATCTGGCTTGGCGCGATGCTCTGTCTGATCATGTTGCTTACCTCTGCTTCTTTTCGCTCCATCTCGGAACGTCTGTTCTAATTATAGAACAGACGTACGCTTTGTCAACCCCTGTTCGCCGACTTTTTCTTGCGCCGGCGTGACAGTTGCAGGTTGAGTCGATAAGAACATCTGTTCTATCATGGCGCCACAAGCCCATGGTCGTATCGAGCCCGGCGCCACCGTTTACCCCTAATCCCGTCCGTCTTCGACCCTACCAGGCGGAGGTGGGGCGCGCTATCGTGGCCAGCGTCCTGGCAAGGAGCGGCCTCAGCTTCTCCGTGACGATGGCGCGCCAGGCAGGCAAGAACGAGCTTTCGGCGCAGCTGGAGCTGTTCCTGCTGGCTCGCCACGCCCGCCTGCCGCTGGAGGCGATCAAGTGCGCCCCCACGTTCGAGCCGCAGGCGTTGCTGAGCCTGCGACGCCTCTGGACGCGCCTGCGCGATGCCGGCCTGCGCGACCTGGCGGCGATCGTCGAGGGTAGATCAGTGCAGCTCGGGCGCGCCCGCCAGCTGTTCCTTTCGGCGGAGCCGGGCAGCAACGTCGTCGGACACACGGCGGGCTTGCTGCTGGAGATCGACGAGGCCCAGGACGTGGCCAAGGAGAAGTTTGATCGCGACTTCCGGCCAATGGTCGCTTCCACGAACGCCAGCATCGTCTACTACGGCACGCCCTGGGACGACTCGACGCTGCTGGAGGAAGCGAAGCAGCACCACCTGGAGCTGGAGCGCCGCGACGGTGTCCGCCGTCACTTCGAGTTCGACTGGCAGGCCGTGGCCGAGCACGTGCCCGCCTACGGCCGCTTCGTGGAGGGCGAGCGGCAGCGCCTGGGCGAGGACCATCCAATGTTCCGTACCCAATACGCGCTGCGGACGGTCGCCGGTGAGGGCCGGCTATTCTCGGCCAGCCAGCGGGCCCAGCTCCAGGGCTCCCACTCTCGACGCAGCCGGCCCGCCGAGGGCGAGACTTACGTGGCCGGGCTAGACCTGGGCGGTCAGGCGCTGGGCGAGGGGCCCTTCGACGGGCTCAGGACAGGCCCGGCGCGCGAGCACGACGCCACCGTCCTGACGATCGCCCGGGTAGTGCCGCCGGAGTCCGCCTTGCTGCCGGAGCCGCGACTGGAGGTCGTCGAGCACTTCGCCGCTAACCAGATGCCGCACGACGAGCTGTTCGCTCGGCTGGCCGACCTTCTGGGCAGTGTCTGGCACGTGCGGCAGGTCGGGGTCGATGCGACGGGCCTGGGCGAGACTCTTGCGCGGCTGCTGGCGCGGGCGCTGGGACAGGAGACGGTGCGGCCGCTGAAGTTCACCTCAGAGAGCAAGTCCCGCTTCGGCTTCGGGCTGCTGGCGGCCGTCAACGGCGGAAGGCTCAAGGTCTACGCAGCTGACGGCTCGCCGGAGTATCGCGCGTTCTGGCGCGAGGCTGAGCTGGCTCGCGCAGTCTACCGGCGCAACCGCACGATGAACTTCTTCGTCTCACCGGCCGACGGGCATGACGACTACCTGGTGAGCCTGGCACTGACCGTGGAAGCGGCGAAAGACGTCGACCCGCGGCCACGGCGCGCCCAGGGCCGCAGTCGAGACGAGGCTTAGCCGTGGCGCAAGTTCACCGGCAACCAGAACCGGATCTCGAGCCGCTGGAGCGCGTTCGCGACGATGCTCTACCGGAGAACCTGCTCTATCGCGATGACGGCTGCGAGGTGCATCCGCACTGCCTGAGCTGTCCGCTGCCCCGCTGCCGCTACGAGGAGCCGGGCGGCCTGCGAGCGCTGCTTAACCACGAACGCGACCTGCAGATCCGGCGGCTGCACGCCCACGGCCTGCGAGCCGATGCGCTGGCGCGCCGCTTTGCGATCTCGCGCCGCACGGTCTTCCGGGCACTGGCCAAGCAGGCGCCGGCCGCACTCAACCCCAATGCAGACAGGAGGACGAACCGCAATGGTGACAAGCATCCGACGAAGCCCTGACGCTCGCGAGGCGCTACCACTGCCGCAGCAACTGGAGCAGCGCGACCCCGAGCGCTTGCGTGCCTATCGCGAGAACCTGGACTTCTATCGCGGCGCGCAATGGAAGGAGCCGCAGCGCCGCCGCGAGCGGCGCCTCACCTTCAACTACGCCAAGACGATCATCGAGAAGACGGCCGCCTACGTCATCGGCGGCATGAACAGCGTCGTCGATCCCGCCAATAGCGACACTCAGGAGGACGCCAGGCGTGCCGAGCAAGCCCTGCGCGAGCTGTCAGACGCCAACAACCTGGAGCAGCTGGACTTCGACAACGAGGTCGATTGCTCTATCCTGGGCGACGCGGCCTGCAAGCTGGTCTGGGACGCGGGCGAGAAACGGGTCTGCGTCTCCGCGCCGGACGTGCAGGGCCTCTTTGTCTGGTGGGTTGGGGACGACGTCTCCAAGGTCTGGCGCGTTGCTTCGCGTTACCTCCTGACGGTGGAGGAAGCTCAAATGCTCTATCCGGAGTTCCGTCCGGCGGAGCGTCGCCGCCTCGCCCAGGCCTCGCGCCGGCGAGAGCACACTCTGGTCGAGGTGTGGACAGACTCGGAGTTCCAGGTTTGGTTGGATAACGAGCTGCTGGAGGAGCGTCGCAACCCCTACGGCTTCATCCCGTTCGTCGTCTACCCCAACCTGCGCGAGCCGAAGCAGTTCTGGGGCCTCTCAGACCTCACGCCGATCATGGAACCGGTGCGAGAGCTGAACCGCGCGATGTCGCAGCTCTCCATGATTCTGGAGCTTTCCGGCAACCCGGTGGCGGTCCTGGAGAACGTCACGGACTCGCAGGACATCGCTGTGCAGCCGGGCGCGGTCTGGGAGCTGCCGGAGCGGGCGCGAGCCTACCTGCTGGACCTGCTGCAGGGCGGCGGCATCAATCTGCACGTCGACTACATCAACCTGGTGTTCCGCACCCTGCATGACCTGGCGGAGGCGCCGCGCACGGCGTTCGGGGAGAACCGGCAATCGCTCTCGGGCGTGGCGCTGCAGATGGAGTTGGACCCGCTGCTGAAAAAGGTGCAGCGCAAGCGGCTCATCCGCGCGGCCGCCTTCAGGCGCCGCAATGAGCTGGCGCTTCGCATCCTGGAGCAGCAGACCGGCGAGCAGTTCGCGCCCTATCGCTCGCGCATTGTCTGGGGGCCGCTGTTGCCGCAGGACCGGTCGCGACAGGTGCAGGACGAGACCCGCCTGGTAGCTGCCGGGATCCACAGCCGCAGGACCGCGGCGGGTGAGCTAGGTGTCGCGGACCCGGAGCTGGAGTGGCAGCGTTGGCTGGAGGAGCAGGCGAGCAGCGGCGCCTAGTAGGGCAGGGGCGCCGTGAACCGCGAGAGGACCTCGCCGCCGGAGACGGCGATGCGGTGCAGTTCATAGGGAGCGGCCGGGTCCTGGGTCGATCCGGCGATAGTCGTGGCGGCTGCTGCGTAGCCTTCTTGCGGCAGCAGCTTCTTGATACGGGCCTGGTCAGCGGCCGTACCACGTGCGAAGGGTGACCCGTAGGGATAGATCAGGTGCTGAGCGGGCCAGCCCAGGATCGAGTTCAGGACATCCTTAGAGGCTCGCAACTCGCCGATCACCTGATCGTCGGTGACCTTGGCCAGGTCCGTGTGGTTGTGGGTGTGCGATACAAACTCCATGCCCGCCCCCGACATCTCCTGGACCTGCGCGACACTCAGGTACCCTTCCTTGGTGTGATCGATGGCGTTGGTGATCAATGCGAAGGTGCCGGTGAAGCCGTACTTCTGGAGTACCGGCAGGGCGTTGGAATAGGCATCGCCGTAACCATCGTCGAAGCTGAGGATGATGGGGCGGTCAGCCGTGGGCAATCCATAGTAAATGGCGTTCATCACGTCGGTCATCGTTACCGAGTTGTAGCCGCGCTGACGCAGGTAGGACAACTCCTCGTTGAACTGCTTGAGCGGCACCGTCAGCGAGTTGCTGGGGCTATCGGCCACGTGGTGGTACATGAGGATCGGCACGCGCACAGCCTTGCTCACGGCTTCCGGCCGCAACACCGGGCCCTGTCGTGCGGCCGGGCCGGGCGTCAGCACCTGTAGAGAACCACCGCCATCGACGAACGCTAGCGGGTAGATCTGCAGGTTGATGCCATCTACAGTCAGCGTAACCGGCACGATCTGCACGTTCGGCGTGATCTGGCGTGTGTCCGGGTTGAACCAGCCGGAGCGTTTTTCGGGCCGTCCCAGCGCATAACCCAGCGTCCGTTTGCCGAACTTCGCCTGCAGGAAGCCGGAGAATTGCTCCGGCCCGGACCAGGCCGCCTGCTCAGCCGGCGCCAGCATTGACCAGAGGTCAGCGTATTGCTTGCCGGAGAGCGCCGCCAGGAAACGATTGCTGACAGCGATCGGGTCGTTCTGCAGGTCAACGACCCGCATGAAGACTGCCGGCTCCAGATCCTCTGGGCGCAGGAGGGCGGCGTCAACGGGGGAGCCGGTGGGCTGGGTGCTTTCGCGGTTGAGTGCCAGCACGGAAGCTGCGGCAAGGCCCGCCGTCCCGGCTGCTGCTAGCGCCAGGAAGTGACGGCGGCTCATCCCCTTTTGTTGTGAGCGCTTCTCAGGGTCATACATTGGTTAGTAACGTCCGCCCTGCTCTGGCGGACACATTGCGAAAAATATAACAGGCCAAGCGGCGCTTGAAAAGTTAACGGATTACCAGCGTGCCACTCATCCCTTGTCAGCTTCAGAACATATATTCTATTCTAAGCCCAGCTAGGAACCGGGAGGGCAGTGATGGACGAGAGCGGAACCGATCTGGGCGAGACCCAGGAGAGTCTGGCGGAGGCCCTGGCCGAAGTCGACCGGCTGCAGGCAGCGGTCGCTGACGCCGCAGCCCGGGCGGCGGCGCAGCGCGAGCAGACGGACGCGATACGGACGCAGCTGACAGCCGCGGAGGCTGAGCTGGCGCAGTCCTCCGCGGAAAAAGAGGCGCTGGCCCAGCAGCTGGGGGACACGCAACAGCAGCTGGCGGACTCAGTGCAGCGCTATCGCGAGGCGCGGCTACAGGCGGCTCCTGAGGTGCCGGCGGAGCTGGTCTCCGGCGAGAGCCTGGAGGAGATCGACCGCCAGTTTGAGGCCGCGCAGCGCATCGTCAGCGAAATGCGCGGCCGCCTGGAGACGGAGGTGCAGCAGGCGCGCGTGCCTGTAGGTGCGCCGCCGCGCAGGGCACAGGACCTGAGCGCGCTCAGCAGCCAGGAGAAGATCCGTCTGGGGCTGGAGCGCGCTCGCTGACACTTGCGGCGAATCGGACGTAGAAGACAAGAAGGAGGACAACCATGGCCCTGACACTGGCGGAGGCCGCCAAGCTTTCCAACGATATGCTGCTGACCGGCGTGATCGAGACGATCGTCAAGGAGTCGCCGGTATTGCAGCGGCTACCAATGATCGAGATCGCCGGCAATGGCCTGACCTATAACCAGGAGAACGTCGCGCCTTCGGCCGGTTTCTTCGACGTCGGCGATACCTGGACGGAATCGACTCCCACGTTCACCCAGGCGACCGCGCAACTCAAGATCATGGGCGGCGACGCCGACATCGATAACTTCCTGCTGGCCACGCGCTCCAACCTGCAGGACATGGAGGCAGAGGTCGTGCACCTCAAGGCCAAAGCCGTGCGTGATCTCTTCGAGCAGACGTTCATCACAGGTGATACCACCGCCAATCCCAAGGCGTTCGACGGCATTGATAAGCTGACGCCGGGCGGACAATCGATCTCCATGGGCGCCAACGGCGGCTCGCTAACACTGGCCAAGCTGGACGAGGTTATCGACCTGGTGAAGGGCGGCAAGCCGGATGTCCTCATCATGAGCCGGCGTAGCCGCAGAAGCCTCAACAGCCTGGCTCGAGCCTCCGGCTCATTCCTGGAAGCCGATCGAAACGAGTTTGGGCAGATGATGCAGTACTACGACGGCATCCCTGTCGGCATCTCGGACTACATCTCCGACACACAGACAGTCGGCACCAGCACCGACTGCTCCACGATCTACGCGTTGCAGCTCGGCGAGGGCGCCGTCGCGGGCCTGACATCGATCGGCGGCCTCCAGGTAGAGCGGGTCGGCAGTCTGGAGACCAAGGACGCCAGCCGCATCCGCATCAAGTGGTACGCCAGCCTGGCAGTGTTCAACACCGTCAAGCTGTCCCGGCTCACCGGCGTGCGGCCGTAGCGAAACGATGCGCAGAAGCGGGCCGGAGGCTGACCTCCGGCCCGCTCTCACCAGAGGTATGCCATGATCCTGAGCGACATGCGGACCCGCGTCCGCCGTGACCTCCACGATGAAGACGCCACAGCCTACCGCTGGACGGACTCCGAGCTTGATCGCCACATCGATAGAGCGCTGCGGGAGTTCAGCCTGGCGCTGCCCTTGGAGGCCAAGACCACCCTGACCACCAGTTCCGGCAGTCGGGACCT
>DASRHH010000080.1:0-3036 GCA_035650635.1 Dehalococcoidia bacterium
ACCCAGCCGTGGTAGGCACAGCGGAAGTAGTTGCTGTTGCCGTACTCCAGCTGGCAGACCGTGGCGCCGCGATGCCGGCAGCGGTTGAAGAAGACGCGGATCTGGTTGTCGTCCGAGCTGCGCGCGACGATCACGGGGTGCTTGCCGATATAGGTCAGCTTGTAGTCGCCGCCGTCCGGCAACTCGGTCTCATGGGCCACGTAGACCCAGCCGCGATGGAAGATCTTCTCCATCTCGAGATCGAAGATCTCCGGGTCGCCATAGACCCTGCTGTTAACGCGGCCCTCCTGGACCAGCTCATCGACGTCGATTCCTGCTCGGGTGACCATGCTGTCGTTTCCTTTCGAGAGGTGGGACCGGTGATTGTTCGCGTTGATCGTACTGTTTTCTTATCGTATTAGATTTCGGCCCCTTGTCAAGGCGGACGGGCGCCCGGAGGCTGGCTTCCTCCCTGAAAAGGAGACATGGATTTGCAATACCCTTTTCCCGTCTCGGAAATGGAACGTCCGGAGTATAGGTGCCACAATTGCTGCAGAGGCATCTAATGAACATGACCCCAACTGTGATGGTTGTCGAAGATGAGCCGGCGATTCTGAGAATGGTCGCGAGAGTCCTCGAGAGCATGGGCTGCGATGTCGTCCCGGCCGACGACGCGGAGGCCGCCATCCACCAGCTTGAGGAATCCCACCCGGACATAGTGATAACCGACGTTCGTCTGCCGGGCATGAGCGGCTTAGAGCTGGCAGAACGGATCGAGGCGGACGCGCCGGACACGACTGTCGTCCTGATGAGTGCTTACGGCGAGCCGCGTGAGCATCACGCCGACGCCTTCATCGCCAAGCCGTTCGACCCCGACGAGCTGGTTGAACTCCTGGACCCACTCCTCGGGTCGCCTGACGAGTAGTCGTCCACCACGCGATAGAGGTGACCGGGCCCTAATAGGGCCCGGTCACTGGTTTCGGAGTTAAGTTGCCGCTAGAGCCGGCGGCCTTGTTCGTCCACGTAGTAGAGATCCAGCGGCTGCAGGCTCGCCAGCGCCTGGCGGGCCCGCTCGATGTGTTTCGGTTCGTCGGTGTGTACGCCGAGTATGACGCCACCCGGCGTGCGATGGAAGCTCAGCTCCCAGGGTTGCGCCGCGTGCACCGGATAATACTGTCCGACCAGCGCGCCCACGATGCCCAGCAGCAGGATGCCCATGGTCGTCCCGCCCAGAATGCTGCCAATCGTCACGTCGATGTTGAAAACGTCGAGGATGACGAACGTGATGGGTGGCCCGAGCACCAGGCCCGCGAACATACCCATCGCGCCGCCCAGGCCGGCCGACTGGAAGAATGCCGTCATGGCTGTGGCGTCGGCGCTGGCGGTGTCTTCCTGGCTCGCGGCGGTATCGGCGGCGCCGCCGGTCAGCGAGATGTCATCCGCCTCAATGCCGGCGCGCCCCAGGGTGTTGATCGCCTTCCGCGCGCTGTCCATGTCCGGAAAGACGGACATCACGTTGTATTGGGACATGCGCCGCGTAGTTCGCGTGCCCTGTGATGCCGGCCGCCGATACCAATCGCCGCCGATGCTTCTTCCGGCTCTGGTAGTCATGATGCCCTCCTCATCTCTTCGACGTAGCGTCCAGGCTCGGCGTCGAACTTCTCCTTGCACTGAAGCGAGCAGAAGTAATAGTAGTTGCCCTCGTATTCGGAGACGCCGGCAATCGTGAACTCGTCGATCTCCATACCGCACACTGGGTCCCTCGTTTTTGCTCCGCCTGATGGCGTTCCAATGCTCATTGCGAGTATCTCCTTACGCGCGGAGCTTCCCAGCACGCTTCCTTCCGGGTGCCTCAGACGCGCGTGCCTCAGACGATAGAAGAGATCGCGTTGCAGACGGCTAAGAGGCGCAGGGAGTCGGGGTTGCAAACAGCTATCAGCGCTGCAACTGGCGCTGATATGGGCTTGCAAGGGAAATAAATCTGCCCTCTCATGCGGGCGATATGCGCATTTACGTAATCTGAATTCAGTCTTCTGTCTCACAAGGGGCAGCCATGTCAAAAGGAGAGGCGCAGAATGACCGTCGAGATTATCACCCGTAGCCGTCGTGTTGGCGCCAAGCTAGCCGACTTCATCGTCCAGGAGACGGTCATCCTGCGCGACGGAGTGCTCGTCGCGGCATTGCCGGAGGGTGACCCATTGCACTACTTGCTGGAGCTGTCGACGCCTCAGCTGAAGGCCATGCGGGAGCGCCTGCGTCCGCTTTTCGCCAAGCACACCAACCTCCAGAGCATCCTGGAAGCGATCCTGGAGTACAAGCGAGGGGCCGGTATTGAATCGGCCCCGGCCGGGCAGGGCTAGCCGTGGCCATCATCTCTGAGTCTGTCGACGTTGACGTTACCATCGGCGAAGCCTTTCGGCGCTGGCAGCGCCTGGAGGACTTCGCCGGGCAGCTGCGAGGCGTGCACGTGGCCCTGCAGCTGGACGACAAACACTCCTACTGGATAGTCAGCTTCGCGGGCCGGCGCAAGGAGTGGTTCGCCTGCATCGTTGATGAGCAGCCTGACAAGCACATCGCCTGGCGCAGCGAAGAAGGCACGCCGAACGCGGGCTACGTTCGCTTTCAGGCAGTTAGGCCGGACGCCACGAGGGTGACGGTCAAGTTCGAGTTCGAGCCGGACGGAGTCTGGGAGCGTCTGGGCATCCGGCTCGGCTTCGTCCAGCGCTGGCTGCGCCGCAGCCTTCACGACTTCAAGCGCCTGGTGGAGACGCGCGATATCGCTACCAGCGAGCCGTATCCATCGGGTTGGATAACGACCGAACGGGCCAAGTTCACCTAGAGAAAGGGATGGATGCCATGAGCATACTGGCGTGGATAGTGGTTGGATTCATCGGCGGGACAATTGCCCGCTGGCTGATGCCCGGGCGCGACCCGGGTGGCATCATCGTGACGATCCTGCTCGGCATCGCCGGCGCGCTGGTCGGCGGCTTTCTCGCCGTCTCGCTCGGCGTCAGTAATGGCGTCGACGACTTCGATATCGGCACCATCGTCCTGTCT
>DASRHH010000081.1:0-7836 GCA_035650635.1 Dehalococcoidia bacterium
CCGCTGCCGCAGAAACCGATCATCAACGGCGACGCCCTTTCGCGCAGCATCGCCGCCGCCTCCATCGTAGCGAAAGTGGCGCGGGACGCCCTGATGGTGCAGGAGCATGAGCGCTTCGGAGGCTACGGCTTTCACACGAACAAGGGCTATGCCACACCGCACCACCTGGCGGCGCTGCGGGAGTTTGGCCCCTGCCTGATCCACCGCCGCTCCTTCGCGCCGATGCGGCAGGCCCGGCTGGCACTGGAATATGCCTGACGGGCGGAAGCCCCTTGGCGATTTCGGCGAGCGGCTGGCCCAGCAGCACCTGCTGGCCCACGGTTACGACGTTATCGAGAGCAACTACCGCATCCCGGAAGGCGAGATCGACCTCATCGCCCGGCGCGATGGCACGCTGGTCTTCGTGGAGGTGCGGACGCGTCGCGGCCAGGCGATGGGCACGCCCACGGAATCGGTGACGCCGCGCAAGCAGACCCGGTTGGTGGCCGCGACCCGGACCTACCTGCAGCGGTTCGGCGATGACCCGCCGGACCACCGCATCGATGTGATTGCAGTGGCCCTGGCCCCTGACGGGCGCCTCCTGGAGCTAGAGCACCTGGAGGCAGCCGTCAACGATCAGTTGGACTAGCAGCCAGGCCCCTTTGCCCTAGAGCAGCCCCATATTTTCCAGGCGGGATCGCAGCTGCTGGACGCCCACGACACGGTACGACTCAATCCCAAGGGTTCGGGCGGCTTCCACATTCGAGTCTTCGTCATCAAAGAACGTGACCTCTTCGGCTGGAACCTTCAGCTCGCGTAAGATGAACTTGAACGCCTCCGGGTCTGGCTTGAGCAGACCAATCTCGTGTGACGAGAAGGCATTATCGAAGAGCGCCTGCACGCCCAGCGTTTCGCGATTCCTCCGCCAGTGGAGCTCGTTGGAGTTGCTCAGGGCCGCCAACCAGTGGCGAGATCGCAGAACCTTTAGCATCTCGGCAGCGCCCGGGTAGAGGCGTCGAGTCCACGACTCAAACTGGACGAGAAAGTCGGCGGGATTGATGTTCAGCGCCCATTCGCTGACGAATTCCTCCCCGAACCTGGACGCCGGCACCCGCCCCAACTGAAAGTCTGAGATAAGGCGCGAGGCAGCCCACCGACCTCTTATCTGGTCGTCCGTTAAATGGCGCAAGTGGAGGCGCCGCATCTCTTCGATGCCGGTAAACTCCACGAGGACGCCGCCCAGATCGAACAGCAGCAAGCGGTTGCTGGGCATCGCCGCTAATCTCGACTCGAATCGGGGCAGGCTATCAGATTCAGACGGGGTGCGGTTAGCCCTGACCACGGCGCTGCATGATATTGGCGCCTATCTGCAGCCCCTGCTCGGCGGTCGTGGCCGGGTGGATTTCGATGTTGAAGACGTCGCGCCAGGCCAAGTCGAGTTCGAACAGTGGCTCGAAATTGTCCGCCTCGACGACGGCAATGACGGCCGGATTCCCGCTCGAAAGCCAGTACTCGGCGACCTGCTTGGCGCCCGCGGGGTAGCTCCACTGGGCCCGACGGGCCAGGGCGGCTTCGCGCAGTTCCGGGCTGGTGCTGGTGTTCCAGTTCAACAGACAGACGTAAAGCATCGTTTTCCTCCTTCGGTCGGCTTCGGTGTCCGCATTGTATATACGATAAAATTTAAGCGGAATGTTCAAGGTCTCGCCGCTAAGACTTCGCGTCTTCCGCACCTGCCGCCTCCGCTACAAGTATCAGTATGTCGAGAAGCGGCAGGCCCGCCTGCGCATCGCTGACACGGCCGGCAGCTGCGTCCACAATGTGCTCTGCGAGTTCTTCAAGCTGACCCCGGCCGAGCGCACAGCCGGCCGCCTGCTTTCCGATTTCGACACACGCTGGGAGGCGCTTTCGCCGCGCTATCTGGCGATGCCCGGCGTCACGGAGCTTGGCGAGGCGGCCCGGACGCAGCTGCAGCGCTTCGCCGAGAGCCAGGACCTCATCCGCGACCCCTTCCTCATCGAGGCGTACTTCGAGACGCACATCGCGCCGGACATCGTGCTCTTCGGTCGCATGGACCGCGTCGACGAAGAGGATGACCGCTCGCTGCACGTCATCGACTACAAGACCAGCGCTGCCCCGGACGAGGTCGACGCCGACCAGTTGAGGCTCTACGCGCTGATCGTGCAGGACAACCTGGAGCGAACGGTCAGCAAGGCCTCCTTCTGGTACCTGGATGACTCGCAAGTCTGGACGACCGAACTTGAGCCGCACGATAATGTGCGCGTGAGAGAGGAGGCGCTGGCCCTCAGCCTGGAGATGCAACGCGTCGACGAGTTCCCCGCGACCATCGGCCCGCACTGCGCGCACTGTCCGTATCTTTCGTTGTGCGAGCGGCGCGAGGAGATCGCGCAGCGCCGCCACGCCGAGGGTTGGTGACGAAAGTGCGCACAGTTAAGACAAGAGGGCACTGTCCATATCTTTCGTCGTGCGAGCGGCGCCAAGAGATCGCGCAGCGCCGCCACGCCGAGGGTTGGTGACGAAAGTGCGCGCAGTTAAGACAAGAGCGCACTGCCCCTATCTATCCTCCTGCGAGCGCCGCGATGAGATCGCCCAGCGCCGCCATGCCGAGGGCTGGTAGCCGCGTGCCGATCTACGAGTACCGCTGCTCCGACTGCCGGCGCCGGGTCAGCGTCTTCGTGCGCAGCATGAATGCGACAGTCACCCCGGTCTGCGAGCACTGCGGCTCGGCGAACCTCACGCGCCTGATGTCGCGCGTCGCCGTCCTGCGTTCGGAAGGCGACACGCCGGAGTTCGACGAGTCGTCGTTCGCCGGCGTCGACGAGAACGACCCGCGCAGCATGGCTCAGTGGGTGCGCAAGATGTCGCGCGAGATGGGCGAGCCCCTGGACGCCGAGATGGAGTCCGAGCTGGAGCGCCTGGAGTCCGGCGAGATGCCGTCCGACTTCGAGCCGGACGACGGCGAGGACGCTTTCCTCGATAGCTACGGAGACGAAGAGTGAACACCGACAACCTCAAGGACATCGGCGAGCAGCTGCGCAACCACCTGCTGGCCAAGCACCGCGCCCGCGAAGAGGCGATCATCCTCTCGCGCGATATCGTTCGCCACTCCGCCAACGCCATCCGCGCCGTGCATCGGCGCGACTTCCCGCAGGCGGAGGCGCTGATCGCACAGGCGCGGGACGGCCTGCAGAAGGCGCAGGGCGCGCTGGCGGACCATCGCGACATCCTCTACGCCGGCTTCCTGCACGACGGCGCCAAGGAGTACGTAGAGGCCTCGTGCACGCTGGCGCTGATC
The DNA here is from genome assembly GCA_035650635.1 of Dehalococcoidia bacterium. GTDB lineage: Bacteria > Chloroflexota > Dehalococcoidia > SM23-28-2 > DASRHH01 > DASRHH01. Next base: position 3,293 of record DASRHH010000081.1, read on the forward strand.
GCCGGGCGGCCGCTGCCGGCGCCGGAGAGCCTGGGTGTCGAGGCGCCGGCCTACCTCAACGGCCTGGCGGAGGCGATCGGCGAACTGCGACGCCACCTGCTGGACTCGCTACGCGAGGGCGACATCGACCACTGCGAGCAGACGCTGGCGGCGATGGGCGACATTTACGACGTGCTGCAGACGATGGACTTCCCGGAGGGCGTGACGAGCGGCCTGCGCCACACCACCGACGCCATGCGCGCGATCCTGGAGCGTACCCGCGGCGATTTCACGACGGCCTACGTCCAGCACCGCCTGGAGCAGCGGCTACGCACGCTGGGCGGAGAATAAGATCGCCCGCTCTTTCAATCTCGGCTGAGGGATCGTGTAGATGTTTTTGGCGGCGCTCGGGATGGTGCTTGAGTTTATCCCTCTCGTACGCGGCGCTTGGAAGTCAATTTTGGAGCGCGGACTAGAAGTCTCGATTCAACCGTCCAGCTTTTTCGGCGGCAGAACTCCAAACCCAAGGTTTACGATCATGTTAGAAAAGGGCTTCATCGGCACCTTGGCTCCGCCATACATTGATGCCAACTTCGCTCTGCGGCTCGTCAACCATCGGACAAACCAAAGCGTCAGAATAATCGGCCTCGTCCTAAGCCTAAAAGCAAAGCGCTTCCTTCTCTGGAGGCGGACGATTTGGGAGTTTCAGGTTCACACTGCGCTTGACGAAATCCACGCGGGGGAACCCTTCACAGACATATTGCTTGAACCGCTATCTTCACCATTGGACGTGCAGTGCAAGGTCTACAGGGAGATATCGGAGCCCGAGAGACTCCCAAACCACAGCGAGATCTGGCTCGACCTCGAAATGGTTGGGCCTAAGCGGCGGCTGAGCCGACGAGTTCGAACTTGGGACAGAACAAAGCCGTTGGGCCAGTAGGCTGGTTAGCCTACCGCCCCCAGAACTTCCACCAGGGCTTCTTCGCCGTCGCACCGCTCGCGGACGCTGGCTCCCCGTGCTCCATCGCCTGGGAGTGGTCGTACTCTGACTCCGCCTTGAGCACCGCCGCCGGGTCGGCGTCGAACTCCACCTTGCAGCCCATCGCGCAGAAGTAGTACGTCACGCCTCCGTAGATGGAAGTGCCCTTGGCGTCTTCCTCGGTAATGTCCATGTGGCAGACCGGGTCGTGTACCGTTTGTGTCGCCATCGCAGCCTCCTCGCCGTCGCTAGCGGGCGCCTACGCGATGCGCCCCTGCACGCTGCTCGAATTCTTACCACAGTGTACCTCTATCGCGAGACCTCCATCTCGATTAGCCCCGGGATTTCCAGGCGGCGCACCAAGCAATCAGCCCGATCGCTGAGGTTGAGCCAGCTTCCCGGCAGCGGCGATAATGGACGCTGCCAATGATCCACCATCTCCGCCGCTTCCTCACTGTCAGCGCCGTCGCCGCCCGCATCTACCTCGGCTACAAGGCGATAACCTTTCGGCAGCGCCACCTCGGCCTCGGCAACGCGGACGCACTGCGCTCGCAACACCACCGCTGGAGCGCCCGCCAGATCTACAAGACGGCGGTGCACTTGCAAGGGCCGATGATCAAGTTCGCGCAGACCATCGGCAGCCGGCCGGACCTGGTGCCGATCGAGTACATCGAGGTGCTTTCGCGGCTACAAGACCAGGTGCCGCCGCGACCCTTCCCAGTGGTTCGCGGCGTGCTGGAGCGCGAGTACGGCGACCCCTCGCGCATCTTCGCCGAGCTAGACGAACGGCCGATCGCTGCCGCCTCCTGGGCGCAGGTGCACCGCGCTCGCCTGCACGACGGCCGCCAGGTGGCGGTCAAGGTGCAATACCCGGGCATCCGCAGCGTCGTCGATACGGACATGAGCACTATCGGCCTGCTGCTCAACATCCTTGCCCGGACGGAGCGCGGCCTTTCCTTCACGCCGATCATCGACGAGCTGAGCGAGTACATTCCGCTGGAGCTGGACTTCCTGCACGAGGCCGACAACGCCGAGCGCATCGCGGCCAACTTCGCGGGGCAGCCGGAGGTCGTGGTGCCGGAGGTGATGCGCGAGCTCTCGACACGGCGGGTACTGGTCTCGCAGTATATCGACGGCATCAAGATCAGCGACCTGGCAGCTCTGCAGCGCGCCGGCATCGATCCGCAATCAGTCGCACAGCTGCTGACGGAGACCTACTGCCAGCAGATGCTGGTGCACGGCCTCTTCAACGCCGACCCGCACCCTGGCAACTTTCTGGTGCTCCCCGGCCCCAAGCTGGTGCTGTTGGACTTCGGGCTGTGCCGCATGCTCAGCGAGGAGTTTCGCCGCAACTACATTCGCCTGACCCGGGCCATGCTGCTGCACGACCCGCAGGAGATCATAGACTCGTTCCACGGCCTGGGCGTGCGCACCAGGACGAGTGATCCGGCGCCGCTGCTCCTCCTGCGCGAGGCGTTTGTGGACGTGGCTCCGCCCGGCAAGGCCTACGCCGACGCCGACCTTGTGGCGGACGTCAACATCCGGCTGGCCCGCGTCCTGCGCAGCAATCCACTGGTCCAGTATCCGCGAGAGGTAGTGCTAATCTTGAAGACAGTGGGGCTGCTCAGCGGCGTCGGCCGAGCGCTCGACTCACGTGTCGATTGGATCGGAACGGCCCTGAGATACGTAGATTCCGACATGCTGCCGACGGCTCACTAAGCCTTTCGGAGCCTGGTAGTAAATGCTCTAAGTTTGTGACGCTTGACACGAAAACGTTCATCAAGTACCATTTCTCTTATCCACACGATTACTCCTCATTTTTAGTCAGTTTTTATGAGGTTTGCTAGTGTCACCAAGAGTACGCAGCCAGACCAACGAAGCTCGAGTTTCCCGCTGGATCACCCTGGGCGAGGCCTGTAAGCTCCTCGGCGTCAACGAATCGACTCTGCGCCGCTGGGCCGATGCCGGACACATCCGCTCCTTCCGAACACCGGGTGGACATCGCCGCTTCTCTGAGGAAGACCTTCACATCATGACCGCCGGCCAGGGGGTACAGGAGAACACCATGTACTCCGGCCTCAACCAACTGACGGTGGGTCGCATCCGGCGCCGCCTGCAGCGCAGTCGCGGCCAGGCGGCCGAATGGTACCAACGCATACCGGACGACGAGCGCGACCGGCTGCGGCCGCTGGGCCGCCGCCTGGTAACGCTGGCGTCCGAGTATCTGGCGAAGGGCGGCCGCAGGGCGCGACTCGTCGAAGAGGCCAAGGAGATAGGGCGCGAGTACGGCCGCCAGCTGGCAGCTGACGGTTCCAGCCTGCATGACGCCATCGAAGGGTTCACCTTCTTCCGCAAGAGCCTGGACGACAGCGTCATTGAGCTGGTGCAGCGCAGCAACCTGACCGCCGAAGAGACGGTGGAGAGCTGGGAGCTACTATCCGGTTTGGCGGACCAGGTGCTGCTTTCCATTATGGAAGCTTTCGACAAGAAAGCCGGGACCCTGACCGCAGTCGGCAGCCAGTAAAGGCAGGGCATGAGCGCTCGCTACTACCCCATATTCCTTGACCTCAAGGATCGACCGGCGGTCATCATCGGCGGCGGGGAAGTGGCGTGGCGCAAGGCCCAGGGGCTCCTGGAAGCCGGCGCCGCAATCACCGTGATCAGCCCGGCTCTGCACCCGGAGCTTGCCGCGCTGAAAGGCAGCGGCTCCCTCCACCACCTCGAGCGCGAATATCGCGCGGGTGACCTATCCGGGTTCCTGCTGGCCTTCGTGGCGACCAACGACCACGACCTCAATCGAACAGTCGCCGAAGAGGGCAAACAACTTGGAGTGTTAGTGAATGCTGTCGACGACCCCCCGAACTGCGACTTCGTCATGCCCTCGATCATCCGCCGCGGCGACCTGACACTGGCGATCTCCACCGGTGGCGGTAGTCCCGCCGCCGCTCGCCGGGTACGCGAGGACATGGAGGCATTCCTCACAGAGGACTACGCTCTCCTACTGGACCTGGCGACCGAGGTCCGCCGCGAGCTGCGCGAGCGCGACGTCTCAGTCGATGCGGAGACCTGGAACCGCGCGCTGGACGAAGAGCTACGCTCCCTGCTGGCCAGCGGCCAGAGGCATCAAGCCAAGGATCGCCTGTTGGCCGCCCTGACGGGCGGCGCCCGCTGAGCTGAGAGTTCGCGAAGTGCTGGAAGTAAAGCAGAGCCGCAAGCCAAAGCGAACGCATTCCTCCACGCACGGCAACCAGATCCTCGCCGTCGGGCTCAACCACCGCACGGCGCCGGTCGAAGAACGCGAGTCGCTAGCCTTCAGCGGCGCCGAGGTGGAACAGGCGCTGCATCGCCTGAGCGAGCAGCTCGATTCCGCCGTCCTCATTTCCACCTGCAACCGCACCGAGCTTTACACTACGGGCTTCGTCCCCTCCGACACTTCCACCGACCTGGTGGGCCTGCTCACGGGCCTGAAGGGTGTATATCTGGACCGCTCGCGATTCTATGTCAACCAGCACGAGGCCGCAGTGCGGCACCTCTACCGTGTTGCCGCCGGTATCGACTCGATGGTCGTCGGCGAGGGGCAGATCCT
>DASRHH010000082.1:0-9483 GCA_035650635.1 Dehalococcoidia bacterium
GCGGGGTTGCCGCGCATGAAAGCCGACAGCTGCGGCAGCAGAACCCCCAGCAGGGACAGCGCCGCAATGAACAACAGCAGACCCATGGCCCAGCGGACGTTGCTGAAGAGCCACCAGAGAGCGCGCAGCGGCCCGAAGCGCCAGATAGCGCCCCGGATATCGGTGTGGCGGATGACCTGGGGGTCAGCCACGGCTAGCCGAGGATCTCCTGGATGCGCGCCGCCAGGTCACTGGCGCCGATAGCATCGAGGACGCCGCTGTTGTTGGACGATTGGAGGAACGGTCCGCGATAGACGCTGCGCACGATGCCCTGCCGGTCGATGAAGTAGGTCGTCGGCAGACCCAGCAGCTTGTAACTGTCGACGACGCTGCCGTCGGCATCGATCGGCAGCGGGTAGTCCACACCGAAGTCCTGCGCCTCAGCTCGGACGGTGTCGCGGTTCTCCTGCACATTAACTCCCAGGATCACCAGACCCTGGTCCTTGAAGCGGTCGTAAGCGGCGACGAACTGCGGCAGCTCGCGGCGGCAAGGCGCGCACCAGGTGGCCCAGAAGTTGACGATCACGGCTTTGCCACGCAGGTCGCTCAGGCGAATGTCCGGGCCATCCAGCGTCGGCAGCAGGAAATCGGGCGCCGCCTCTCCCTCCTGTGGCCCAACCTTCGCAGCCAACGTCCGCAGGTCCGGCGGTAGGTCGGTGGAGCCATAGCGCTCGCCGCTGAGCGAGCTGCCGGAGCCGCTATCACGATATTCGATCCACCAGATCGCGAAGACGATCGCGCCGATTACGACGATGGGCAGGAGGACGCTGCGCCAGAACGGCCGGCGGGGCTGCGCATTGTGGGGGACGCTATGTTCGGCCATGGCACCCGCGGGCTAGACCCCCGCGTAGCTGTGAAGGCCGCTGACCCAGAGGTTGACCGCGAAGTAGGTGAAGAGCACGGCCCCGTAAGCACCCACCAGCATCAGGGCGGAGCGGGTGCCGGACCAGGAGCGCAGGGCCCGCATGTGCAGATAGACGCCATAGATCAGCCAGGTCACCAGCGCCGAGGTCTCCTTGGGGTCCCAGCCCCAATAACGGCCCCAGGCGGAGTTGCCCCAGTAAGCCCCCAGCGCGATGCCGATCGCCAGGATGGGGAAGCCGAGGATGACGGACTTGTAAGCGATCTCGTCCAGGAGGCCAGATTTGGGCAGCCGCGGAAAGCGGTTGCGGCTGCCGCCCTGCACCAAGTACATCAGAGCCGCGCCAAATGAGACGCTGAGCGAGGCGTAGGCCAGCGTCATCGTGCCGACATGTGCCGCCAGGATGCCGCGACTCTGTAGAGCCGGCACCAGCGGCTTGGGGTCGGACGGGAAGAATGCTGCGGCCGTCGCGAGCATCGCCAGGGTCAGTGGCTGCAGGAAAGCGCCCAGCGTGCGCTGCTTGTACCAGTGCTCGAAGAGGATGTGGAAGGCGATGACCCCACCAGCAAAGGCGACCGTGAACTCCCACATGTTGGAGTAAGGCGCGTGCCCGGTGTCGCGCCAGCGCGCGAACATGGAGACCGCCAGGAAGAACGCGGCCGTCCAGCTGCTCAGCGAGGCCGCCCGCCCGATCGATTCCGGCAGCTTCTCTAAGGTCGCCACGGTCATGCTGGCGCCGGGCGCCGTGGCCAGCCGCCGCAGGGCGACACGCACGCCCAGGGCGTAGGCCCAATAGAGCAGAACGGCCAGCGAAGTCGCGGAGAGGGCCAGCCAGAAGCAGGCGATCGAGAGCTTTTCCACGGTGGTCTAGATTATCACGCGCCCTGCCTACGCTCGATACGTCAGCTGACCCCGAACGTGAATGCGTAGAGCACGCGAGCCTCCAAGGGTGACAGGCCGGCGCCCAGGAAGGTATTGCCGATGCGTATCTCGAAGTGCAGGTGCATCTCCAACTCCGGGTCCGTCACCGACTCCGGCGTGCCGCTATTGCCCACGTAGCCGATGAGGTCGCCAGCGCTGACGTGCTGCCCAACCGCCAGGCCGGCGGAAATACCACTGAGGTGGCAGTAGCGGCTGACGATGCCGTTACCATGATCGATCCAGACCTGGCGGCCGCGAAAGCGGTCCAGCGTCTCGGCGTCCGTGTAGCCCTGCGCCTGCGAGCGCGCCAGCAGCTGGTCTAGCTCTCCGGGCGAGAGAGGCACGTAGTCGTAGTCGGCGCGAATGAGGACGCCGTCCTTGGCGGCCAGAACCGGCGTGCCCAGGCCGATGGCAGCGCAGGAGTAGCCCTGGTAGAAGTCGACTCCCTCGTGAATGCCGTAGCGGTACTCCCGCGGGGCGTTGGGCAGCAGGTTGGGCGAGCTGGTGAGGCAAGCGCCGGCTATCGGCATGGAGAATCCGGAAGGGCCGGAGCGCGGCGGCGCTTCAGTGGAATCCGGGGTCGTGGGAGCCGGTGCAGGCGTGGTCGGCTCCGGGGTCGGCGTGGGCGAGGGGGCCGCCGGCCGCAGCTCCGATTGCGGGCTGCTTTGTACGTTGGAGCTTTGGCCGGAGCCGCAGGCCGCGAGCAACAAAGCCGCGCAGAGGGCGGCAAGACAGAGGGGCAGGACGTTTCGCAGGCTCATAGGTGGGGGATCGGGTTCGCTTCGCTGGCTCGATTATATCGCGACCCGTCATTCTGAGGGCAGCGAAGAATCTAGTGCCACGCGGGAGACCCTTCGCTCAGGGTGACAGAAGCAAGGTCACCGCTAGCGCGGCAGGCGGAGGGCGGCGGCGTGCGCCCGCTCCTCCAGCGTATCGTCCAGGCGCTTCAGCGACAGCTCCGGGTAGCGGCGCCGCAGCGCCAGCTCGATCAGGTGGTCGGCGAAGCGCGGGTTTTTCGGCAGCAGCGGGCCGTGCAGGTAAGTGCCATAGACGTGCCGATAGACCGCGCCTTCTTGCCCGTCGACACCGTTGTTGCCAGCGCCGCGACGCACCTGCGCCAGCGGCTGCGCCCCCGGCCCCAAATGCGTGCGCCCACCGTGGTTCTCGAAGCCGACGATGGTCTGGCCGTGCCAGTCCAGCACTACGTTGCCGATGAAGCGCGGCGCTTGCGGCCCCGGGTGCTCCGTCCAGGCATCGAGGATGCCGACGCCGATGAGGTCAGCGCCGTCCGCTGGTCGGTAATACTTGCCGAGAAGCTGGTAGCCGCCGCAGACGGCCAGCACGGTCACGCCGCGCTCGACATCCTCGCGCAGGTCTTCGCCCTTGACCTCGATGAGGTCGGCGGCTACGCGGCGCTGCTCGCTGTCCTGGGCGCCGCCGATGAAGATCACATCGTAGGACTGCGGCCCGAAGCGATCGCCCAATCCCAGCTCCTCCACATGGAAGCCGATGCCGCGCGCCAGGCAACGACGCTGCAGGCAGAGGATATTGCCGCGGTCGCCGTAGATGTTCATCAGCGTCGGGTAGAGGTGGGCCAGGCGCAGCTCGGGCTCGCTCAAACGTCCTCCCAAAAACGGCCGCGCCGCGCCTGGCGAGCCAGCAGGTCACGCACCTCCAGCAGCGCCGTGTAGGTCGGGATGACGTACAGCGTCTCGCCCTGCGGCGTCGCCGCGATTGCCTGTCGCAGGGCGGCAGCCGGCGCCTCTTCGACTGCCGGCGTGCCATCAGCGCCGGCGTACTTCAGCCGCAGCGCCAGATCGGCCGCGCGATTGCCGGACGCCAGCAGCGAGGCGATCCTGCCGTGCAGCAGCTCGAAGTCGACGTCCCAGATCCAGGAGACGTCACGGCCGTCGGCCAGGCCATCGTTGAGGAAGAACAGCAGGTGTTTGGGCTGGTCGTCCACGGTGATGGCGCGCAGCACCTGGTTGAGGCCGGCCGGGTTCTTGGCCAGGATGACCTGTACCTGCCGCCCCTCGATCTGCAGGCGTTCCTGCCGCCCGAAGCCCGCCGTGAAGTCGCGCACGCCCTGCTGGATGGCCTCCAGCGGCACCTCCAGCGCCGTCGCCACTGCCAGCGCTGCCAGGATGTTGTAGACGCTGTAGAGGCCAATCAGCGGCACCCGCAGGTTAAGCGTGCCGGCCGGCAGCGCGGCGTCCAGGTGCAGGTGGTCCTCCTCCAGCTCGGCGTGCGTGCCATCGACCTGCGGCCGCGGGCGGGCCAGGCCGCACTCCGGGCAGGACCAGAGGCCAATGTGCCCATAGTAGACGGCGCCGTAGGCTAGCTCGCCGCCGCAATTGGAGCACCAGCGTGCGTCGGCGGCGTGCTCAACCGTGTCGCCGCCCTGCGAAGCCTCGCTGAGGCCGTAGAAGACGACCGGCAGGTCGTGGCCACGGGCCAGCGAGGCCACGGATGGGTCATCGGCATTGAGGACGAGCGTGGTGCCGGCCGGCAACCGCTCCACGAGCCGATGCCAGATGCCGGCGACGTGCTCCACCTCGCCGTAGCGGTCGAGCTGATCGCGAAAGAGATTGGTGAAGGCGATGGCGCGAGGGCGCACGGCGTCCGCGGCGTAGGGCAGCGTCGCTTCGTCGATCTCGAAGATGCCGATGCGCTTGGCGGCGCGCCGCAATCTGCCGCTGGGACCGGCCGCCTCCACCAGCGCCGCGGCGACGCCGCGCATCATGTTGGAGCCGGCCCGGTTAGCGACGGGTAGGTAGCCTGCGGCACGTAGGATGCTGCGCACCAGACGCGCCGTAGTCGTCTTGCCGTTGGTGCCGGTGATCAGCACGGAGCCGGCGCCCATCTGGGCCGCCGTGCGGGTGATGATCTGCGGCTCCAGCCTCTGCGCAATGAGGCCCGGCAGAGCGGTTCCGCCACCCTTGCCCAGCCCGCGGCTGATGGCGGCGGCGGTCTTGGCCAGCGTGATAGCAGCTATCTGGCGCATCGCAGGCCTATTCTAGCAGCGGCGCGCCGCTAGGGCCGGAGAATGACCTTGGTGCAGCTGTCTGTGCGGTTGGCAAACATCTCGTAAGCGCGCGACGCCTCCGCCAGCGGCAGTTCGTGGGTAATGACCTTTGCCGGGTCGATTTTGCTGCTTTCGATCAATCGCAGCAGCTCCGGCATGTACCTCGTCGCCGGGCAGAGACCGATGAGGAAGCGGATGTTGCGCAGGAAGGCGACGAACATCGGGTAGGCGAACTGCGCCTCGGAATAGACGCCGACGACGCTGATGGTGCCGGCCGGGCGCACGTAGCTGAAGCAGGCGCGGATCGTCTCCTCTTGGCCCACGGCCTCGATGACGATGTCGGCGCCGCGGCCGCCGGAGAGCTGGCGGATCGCCGAGCCGGGATTGCCCTCGCCGGTGTTCAGAGGCACCGCACCGAGCGCCCGCGCCAGGGCGAGCCGGTCCGGCAGCGAGTCCAGCGCCACGACCGTCGACGGCCCGAAAAGCCGGGCGCACATGATGGCGTAGAGGCCAACGGCGCCGCAGCCGACCACGACCACGACATCACCCGGCTGGATGGCGGCCTGCTCCACCGCGAAGTAGCCGGTGGCCAGCACATCGCCAACGCAGACCAGGGCCTCGTCGCTGGCAGTATCCGGCGTCTTGAAGAGGGTCACGTCGGCGAAGGGGACGCGCAGGTACTGCGCCTGGGCACCCGGGACCTGCCCGAAGCCCAGATGCTGCTGCTTGACGCACTGGGTCGGCCAGCCGCGCTCGCAGTAGAAGCATTCGCCGCAGGCCGCCATGAACGACCCGACTACGCGATCGCCCTTCGCCAGGCCGGAGACGCCGGAGCCGACCTCTTCGACGACGCCGACGTACTCGTGGCCCAGCACCCAGCCGCGCAGCGGGATGGGCAAACGCCCGTTGTAGACGTGCAGGTCGGAGCCGCAGATGGCGGAGGCCGTGACGCGCAGGATGGCGTCGCGCTCGTCCTTAAGGGCCGGGTCTTCGACGTCGTTGACAGCGACCGCGCCCGGCCCTTCGAATGTAACGGCCTTCACGGTCGGAGTTGGGTTAGGATTGGGGGCTGATGCGCTCTACGAAGACGTCCATGACGCCGCCGCAGATCTTGTCTTCGCCGTCAGTGGGCTCGGTGAGGTCGACACGCACCACGCGGGGCTTGCCATCCTCCAGGGTCTGCATCGCCTCGGACCAGACCTCGGCCTCGCCACAGCCGCCGCCGATGGTGCCGCAGAAGGAGCCGTCCGGCAGGATCAGCATGTTGGCGCCGGGGCTGCGCGGCGTCGAGCCGCGCGTAGCGGCGACGGTCGCCAGGACCGTCGTCTTGCCCTCGCTGAGGGCTTCTTGCAGACGCTCGTAAACTTCGTTCATCGCATCAGCTATGATAGTTGAACTGACTCGAATTCTCAACGCCATGCGCATCATCATGCACGCAGACCTCGACGCCTTCTTCGCGTCGGTGGAGCAGCTGGACAACCCGGAGCTGCGCGGCAAGCCGGTCGTCGTCGGCGGCGCGCCGGAGAGCCGTGGCGTCGTTGCGGCCGCCTCCTACGAGGCCCGGCCCTTCGGCATCCGCTCCGCCATGCCGATGAGCCGCGCCCTCCGCCTCTGCCCACAGGCAATCCGGGTGCCGCTGCACTTCCAGCGCTACTCCGAGGTCTCGCGCCAGGTGATGGCGATCTTCCGGGAGGTCACGCCGCTGGTCGAGCCGATGTCGCTGGACGAAGCGTACCTGGACGTTAGCGAGCAGGCGGCAGACTTCGAGGCGGCGCGAGAGCTGGCTCTGGCCCTGAAACGGCGCGTGCGAGACGAGACGCAACTGACCGTCTCGATCGGGGTGGCGGCCAACAAGAGCGCCGCCAAGATCGCCTCGGACATGGACAAGCCGAACGGTCTGGTAGTGGTGCTGCCGGAGCGTACGGCGGAGTTCCTGGCGCCGCTGCCGGCGCGCGCCCTGCCGGGCGTCGGGCCGAAGGCGGCGCAGAAGCTGGCCGAATCCGGCATCACAACCATCGGTGATATCGCCGAAACGGAGAGCGCGGCGCTGGAGCGAATGCTCGGCTCGCGCGGGCCCTATCTACAGGCACTGGCCCGCGGCGAGGACGAGCGCGCCGTGGAGACGGAGCACGAGCGCAAATCGGTCGGCGCCGAGCGCACTTTCCCGAAAGACCTCCCGCCCGGCGAGGAGCTGGCGCAGCGGCTGCTGGAGGTGGCGATGGAGGTGAGCCGGCGACTCAAGGCGCAGGGCGTACGGGCCGGCATCATCGACCTCAAGCTGCGCTACGGCAACTTCCGCACCATCAGCCGCCAGCGCTCGCTGGCGGAGCCGGTGGTGGAAGCAGAGGAGATCACTGCCGTTGCCAGCGACCTGCTGGAGCGGACGGCGCAGCCGCAAGACCGCTTCCGGCTGCTCGGCATCCACGGGTCGCGCTTGCTGCCGGCAGACGAGGCACAGCTGCGGCTCTGGCAGCGCGACGGCAGCAGCGAGCCGGCTTAGGTCGCTCGTCCTGAGCTTGTCGAAGGACCCGCTCCTTCACCGCAAGCGCCTGGTGTCCCCTGAGCGCAGCGAAGGGTACTGACTCGATCGTTTAGAGGCTGCTAGACAGGCTCGCCAACATTTACCGAATGTTAACCATCGTTAAGGCCGGGAAATCTTGTCGCGGGCCGAATCAGGTTCGAAAATGGGCATCGGAGAGCCAGTTGACGGGGTTATTCGAGCGACACCGATGAGCCTCTGCTGGCGACCTCCTGATCCCTTTCCGAGGCGGACGCTCTGGTCTCAGGCTGGAGCGCCCGCCGCTTTTATGCGCTTGACGTCCTTCATCGCCCGGCCGCTGCCACCCTTCCGGTCCTGGATGATCTCCGCCATGATTGAGACAGCAATCTCCTCCGGCGTCTCCGCGCCGATATCCAGGCCAATGGGCGTGTGCACCTTCGCGATCAGTTCCGGGCTGACGCCGTCCGCCAGGATGTGCTCCAGCACGGCCGTCACGCGGCGCTTGCTGCCGATCATCCCCACGTAGGCGGCATCGCTGTCGACCACCTGGCGCAGGCTGCTCTCGTCGTGCTTGTGGCCGCGGGTGACGCAGACCACGTAGGTGTTGTTGTCGATCGGGTACTGGCTCAGCGCCTCGACGAAGTCCTTGCAAATCACCTCGTCGATGTTCGGAAAGCGGTCGCGGTTGGCGTAGTCGGGCCGGTCGTCGACGACGGCGACGTGGAAGGCGCACATCTTGCCGATTTCCGCCAGCGCCTTGCCGACGTGCCCTCCACCCACGACAACCAGCTTCGGCGAGGCCTCGTGCGGCTCGATCATGACGTGGTAGGCCGGCGTCTGCTCCGCCTGGATGCGGCCGATGCTCTGCCCCTGCGGCGTGATGTAGTACATCTGCAGGTGATGCAGCGAGGCCACCTCTCGCGCGGCTTCCAGGACGGCGCCCTGGAACGGTCCGCTGCCCAGCGAGCCAGCAATGCTGCCGTCCGCTCGCAGCAATAGCTTGCCGCCGATGGCCACGTCGCCCTCGGGGCCGCTGATGACGGTCGCCAGCACTACCGGCTGGCCGCCAGTGCTGCGGGCCGCCAGCAGCTCGTTGGCGATGGTTATGGGGTCAAGCCTGGATTCCTCGGGACTCACGGCAGATATTATACTGCGGAGCCATGTCTAAAGACGGTATCGGCGAGCGGCTACGGGACGTCTACCGGCGCCTGGACGCAGCCTACGGCCCGCAGCACTGGTGGCCGGGCGAGACGCCGTTCGAGGTCATCGTTGGCGCCATCCTGACGCAATCGGCGGCGTGGGCCAACGTGGAGAAGGCGATCGTCAACCTGAAGGCCGCCGGCACCCTGACGCCACAAACGATGTCGGCCATCGACGAGGCCGAGCTGGCGCAGCTGGTCTATCCCGCCGGCTATTTCAACGCCAAGGCGCGCAAGCTCAGAGCGTTCCTGGCGCTCCTCAACCAGCGCTTCGACGGCGACCTCGAAAGGCTCCTGGCGACCCCGCCTGACGAACTGCGGACGCTGCTGCTGGCGACGCACGGCATCGGCCCGGAGACCGCCGACTCGATCCTCCTCTACGCCGCCGGCCAGCCCTCGTTCGTTATCGACGCCTACACGCGGCGCACCTTTGCGCGGCTCGGCTTCTCGCCGGCCCGCGACGACTATGCCAGCTGGCGGGCGCTCTTCCAGGAGGCGTTGCCGGAAGACGTGCCGCTCTTCAACCAGTTCCACGCGTTGATCGTGCACCACGGCAAAGACGTCTGCCGTGCTAAGCCCCTCTGCAGCGAGTGCCCGCTGGCGGAAATCTGTATCTGGCAACGGCAACCCAGATAGGGCTCAAGTTAACTGTAACGTCGCTCCAGATACAGCGTCTTTAATGTGTCCCAAACCCTCCCTTTTGGGCTCGTCACAGGAAAGTTCCCCGGCAGGCTTTCCTGTGACGTCTTTTTAGGCCCCTTCTCTCTTCCCGGCTTGCCCTTTCGCCCCTTCCTGCGCGCTGCGATAATCACAGCGAATGGACCTCACCCTTCTCGGTCTGCCGCTCAGCGGTAAGACCACCGTCTTCCAGGCCCTCGCCGCCGGCCATGTGCAGCAGACGGGCGGCCGCGTCCAGGAGCACGTCGCCGTCGTGCGG
>DASRHH010000083.1:0-6667 GCA_035650635.1 Dehalococcoidia bacterium
GGCTACGTAATGGCCGGGCTGATCGCCGTCAGCTACGTCTGGGCGCGCACCAATCTGCGCGGCCTTGAGGTCACAGTAGGGCGACTGGGCGATCGTTTCCAGGTGGGCCAACGCGCCGAGGCCCGGGTCCGCCTGATGAGCAGCAGCTTCTTCCCCAAACTTTGGATCGAGATCGAGGATCAAACAGACATGCCGGCGAAGGCGCCGCGGACCGTCGTCTCGATGCGTTCCGGCGGCACCACCTTCTGGGACGCCGCCACGGAGTGCAACCGGCGCGGTCTCTTCCACACCGGCCCTATAACCATCACCACCGGCGACCCGTTCGGGCTGTTCCGCTTTCGCAGGCAGCACGGAGAGCCGCACTCCCTGCTGGTCTACCCATCGCCGGAGGAGTTGCCCTACTTCTCGGTGCCACCGGCCCAGCTCTCGGGCGGCAGCAACATCCGCCAGCAGACCAACAACCTGACCTCGAACGCGGCCGGCGTGCGCGAATACATGCCGGGCGACGAGTTCAACCGCATCCATTGGCGCACGACGGCTCGCGTCGGCCGGCCGATGGTCAAGACCTTCGACATCGATCCTTCCAGCCAGATCTGGCTGGTCCTGGACATGGACGGCACGGTGCACGCCGGCAGCGAAGATGAGAGCACGGAGGAGTACGCCGTTCGCGCCGCCTCTTCCATTGGCTATCACTTCCTGCAGACCGACCGGCCGCTGGGCTTTCTGGCCTCCGGCAAGCAGCTGGCGATCATCCCGCCTGGCCGCGGTGCATTGCAATACGACCAGATCCAGGAGAACCTGGCGCTAGCCAAGTCGGACGGAGCGGCTTCTCTGGCTGGCCTGCTCGCCCACGAGGCGGCCCGTTTCAACAAGCACAGCACGCTCATCGTCATCACGCCCTCGCACAAGGAGGACTGGGTGGGGATGGTGCAGGACCTGGCGCATCGCGGCGCCCGCCTAGTGGTCGTCCTGCTGGATGCTGCCAGCTTCGGCGCTCGCGAAGGCGCCCTGCTGCCCTATAGTGCCCTGACCGCCGGCGATATCATGACCTACCTGGTGCGTCGCGGCGATGACCTCTCGCTGGCCCTGGGCCCGCTCGGCGCCAGCGGCGAGGCCGTGCACGAAGCCGGACCCGCCTGATGGCGCAGAGCAGCGCGATACCCGTCCGCGCCGCGCCGGTAACGGTCGGCCAGTTGCCCCGCGTCTGGGAAGACTGGCTGACCTACTTGATGGCGCTGGGCATGGTAACCGGCGTCACGCTATCCATTGAAAACGCCGGCATCACGGACCAGATGCCCGCGCTCTGGCTCATCGGCGGGCTGGCCTTGCTGGCCGGCATGCTGTTCGCTTGCTCCCGACTGCGGCTATATGTCGCCTGGCCAATCGGCATCGTGCTGGGGGCGGCGGTGTGCTTCTGGCAGACGTTGGAGAAGGTGCCAGGCGCCACGCCGGGAGACCGCATCAACGTCATCTACGACCGCTTTTACGCCTGGTTCTATATCGTCTTTCACGGCGGTGTCAGCAACGACCCTCTACCCTTCGTGGTGTTGCTTGTCGCGCTGACCTGGCTCAGCGTCTTCCTTGTGGCCTGGTCGCTCTTCCGCTGGAACCACGCCTGGTTCGCCGTGGTTGCGGGGGGCACCGTCATCTTCATCAACCTGGCGGCCACTGGCACCGGCATCTCCGCCGCCGCCTTCCTTTACGCCCTGGGCTCGCTGCTGCTACTGATGCGGGTCAACCTGCGCTGGCAGATCCGCGGCTGGCATAAAGACGAGGTTAGCTACCCACCCCTGCTCAGCCTCTCCTACCTCCACCTGACCGGTTGGGTCGTGGGGATCGTGCTGATTTTCTCCTGGCTGCTGCCCGCTGGTGGCCGGCCGGCCATCGGCTTCTGGGGCAACCTCATCGAGGACAGCAGTGGCTTCTTCGTCGGCTTCGTCCGACTGGCCGGCCCGCTGCATGCCAGCAAGGTCACCCCAATCCACGACTATACCTCGGTCTTTCCGTTCTCCGGCTCGGTTAAGCTGACCGAGCGCGAGCTGCTCAACGTCAAGCTGGAGGACCCCAATTACAAAGGCCCCATCCTGCTGCGCGGCACCACCTACGACCGATATTCCGCCGGCGGTTGGGAGGTGGGAGACCGCGTGGACGTCCCTATTAGCGCCTCCCTCAGCAGCAAGCTCAATCAGCGTCTGCAGAATAGCGCTGTCGATGGCGAGCTTCTGCCGCTGACTATCCGCGTCGACGCCAAGAGCGTGGTGGGGACCGTAATCTTCACGCCGGGCCAACCGGTCGGCGCCACCATTCCCGGCCAGCTACGGGTCGCCAGAGACAGTCTGATCACACTGCCGGTAGCGAGCCGATTCAGGGCCAGCGACGACGAAATCCTCTCGCAACTGCCGGCCGACCTGGCCGGCCTGACCGTGGAGCGAGACGCAAGCGGACGGCCACAGAACATTCTGGCGCTCTCCAAATCAGACCCTGCCCTGCCCGATGCTACAAGCGCACGGCCGCAACAGCCGCTGCTAAAGGGGCAATCCTACCAGGTGCTGGGCTTCATTCCCAACGTATCGTCTACGGACTTGCGCAATGCGGGCGCTGCCTACCCGGACTGGGTGCAGACGCGCTATACCCAGCTGCCAGCCTCGCTACCCCAGCGGGTGCGCGACCTGGCCCAGGAGATCACGGCGACGGCGTCCGATCCCTACGATGCGACCAAGCAGATCGAGTCCTACCTGCGCGGCTACACGATCAACCTGAAGCCGGGCCAAACCCCGCCAGGACGTGACACAGTCGATTACTTCCTCTTCGACCTTAAGGAAGGCTACTTCAACTACAACGCCTCGGCGATGGTCGTGATGCTGCGCTCGCTGGGCATTCCGGCCCGCATGGCGGTGGGCTTCGTCCTCGACAACCAGACGACGATCAACCCGGACGGCAGCTTCACCATTCGCGACAGGAACGCTTACGCCTGGGCGGAGGTCTACTTCCCACAATACGGCTGGATCGACTTCAACCCTGCACCGGACCGCCTGCCGTTTGAGCTGCTGGGCGATATCGGCGCCACGACACAGAATGGCGGACTGGATTCGCTCTTCAACAACCGCAACCTCGGCGGGCTGGAAGACCTCTTTCCCAACGAAGACGTGCCTATCGACGCAGCGCCCATCGCGCTGCCATCACAATCAGGGCCTGCCCTCCCGCCGCAGCTCATCCTGGCGATTGTTGCCGGAGTTGCGCTGCTTGGCGTGGTGATCGGCGGCTCTCTCTGGTGGCAGGCATCGGTAGCTGGCCTGCCGTACTCGCAACAGGTCTGGGAGAAGACCATGCGCCTGGCCGGCCTGGCGGGCTACCGCGCCCGGCCAGGGCAAACGCCGTCCGAGTTCGCCACGCAGCTGGGAAAGGCTATCGACTACCCGGAGGATACTCGCTTGCTGGCGCGCCTCTACAATCGCTCCCGCTTCGGACGGCGTGAGCCGGGCAGCGAGGAGGCCGATCGCCTGAGCTTCGCCTGGCGCAACATCCGGCGAGCATTGCTCTGGGAGGTGGCGCGCCTCAAGGAGCCGAAGCCGGCCAGCGGCCAGGACTACTTCCCCTGGCGCTAGACTAAGGATCGTCCGGGACCGAAGCAGCGACAACGGGCCGCCCCTGTTGACCGACCCCGTGGGTTACTCGGTCCGGGATCCACAGCGTGAAGACCGTTGTTGCAATGCTGAGGATACCGATGCCCAGGAATGACATCTCCAGACCTTTGGCGGTTGAGCCGGAGCGCGAGGCCACCAGCACCACCGTCTGCACCCCCAGCGTGCCGCCCAACGCCTGGAACATGCCGCGCAAGCCCGTGATCGTAGCGATGCGCGACGGCTCCAGTTCCAACGCGGCTGTGCTGGCCGGCGGGTTGAGCAGCCCGATCCCCACCGCGCCCAGGCCTATGATGAAGGCAAGGAAGACGAAGTTGGATACGCCCACGCCGCCCAGGCCTGGGTTGTGAATGCCCAGAGACAAGACCAGAAAGCTGATTGCCATCGCAACCAGCCCCGCGACTATTGGCCGTCGGTAGCCCAATCGAGGCAACATAGCGGCGCAGGCGATGGTCGTGAGCATTGTGGCGATCCCTCGCGGCGTGACGAGCGCGCCCGCCTCGCCGGATGACATGCCGTAAGCCGTCTGCGCGTAGAGGGGCGTCAGCGCCAGCAGGCCGTAGAGCGGGACACCGTAACAGAAGTTCATCGCGTTGGTAATCGCGAACACCGGCCGCCTGAGCAGCTGCAAGTCGACGATCGGGTAATCGACCGACGACTCGCGGCGGATGAACAGCACGAAGCCCACCATCGATACGATAAACCCGCCAGCGACAAGAATGGGGTCCGGATGATGGCCTCTGATGGAGAGCTCCGTCAGGGAATAAATGACGCCGGAAACGGCGGCCGCCAGCAGCAGCGAGCCCTTGTAGTCGATCGGCTGCGGCTTCCGCTCTGACTGGCCGGGGTAGATCAGGAAGATCGCCAGCAGGACCAGCACCAGCACGGGGATCGCGAAGACGAAGACGGCGCGCCAGGTGAAGTTATCGACGAGGACGCCGCCGATGCTGGGACCGATGCTGCCGCCAATCGGGAAGATGGCTGTGACCATGCCCAGCGCTTGAGTCCGCTGCTGGGCCGGGAAGTTGTCCGCGATGATGCCGTAAGCGGAGGGGATGAGGCTACCGCCCGCCGCACCCTGGATCAGCCGACCCAGGATGAGGACATAGACGTTCGGCGCGGTGGCACAGACGACGCACGCCACGATGAACAGGACGATGCCGCCTGCGAATACGGTGCGCCGCCCCAGTTCATCCGAGAGTTTGCCAGTGATTGGTGTGGCGATCGCCTGCATCAGTGTGTAGATGGTGACGATCCAGCTGACCCAGCGCAGCGGCGCATTGAGGTCCACGATGACGTTCCGCAGGCCGACGGAGATCATCGACGATTGCATGGCGGAGACAAGCAACGCGGGAACAACCAGGGCAAAGAGGACGTAGTGTCGGCTTGTCATCAGAGAGTAGGCGCGGCCTAAACTACACGGATCGTCCGTATTATCCGCTGGCAGCAGCCGCGGCGCGGTCTACCGGCTGCCACTGCTAGTTCGCGAGGTCGATCAGGTGCGGGATGCCGCCCGGGTTAGTAAGGATTATGGCGATGTCCGCCGCAATGAAGACGGCAAAGGCGTCCAGTTCCCGCCGGAAGCCCAGGAACGCTGCCATGTTCAGCACCAGGAAGATCCCACAAGCCGCCGCCACTACCGAGAGAATTCCGGTGAGGAACGAGATGCCGAGCAGGAGCATTGAGCCGGGGATAAGCAATGCCATGACCTGCGCTGTCGGCACGACGAACATCTGGAGGTACTTCTTGACGATGGGGATGGGGTGATTGGCCGTGGCGCCGCGGATCAGCATCGGCAGGCGGCGGTGCAGGCCGGTCGCGAAGTCGTTGTAGCCGACATAGAGCCAGAGCAGCCCGAACGTGATCGCTAGCACCTCCGGCCAAGCGTCCACAATGAGGTCGTGATTATCGCCGACAAGGCCGACCAACCAAACCACCAACGCTACAATGCCGCCAACTATCGGCAGGCGGACGATGTGGTGCGATACGGGCCATGGCCCGATGCGGAAAGCCGGCGGTGGCGGTCCGGCGCCCGGTGGCGGTCCGCCCCCCAGAGGGCCGCCCGCCGCGCCCGGCAATCGGCCCTCTACCGGCGCAGCGGCAGGCCTACCCTGCCCCGCGGGCGGCGAGCCGGCCGGCGTGGCGTCGGCTGCGGCTGTCGGACTTTCCTCCTGCATCTGACCCTCCCCGGAAAAAGGTTTCCCCTAATCTACGCCGTGGCTCATCCTGCGGTCAAGAAATTTCGCCATCGCGAAATTGCGGCTCGGAGGGACTCGATGCGAGCTCGAAGTCTAGAGCCAGGGCCAGGGGACGCCGCCCTCGTGCGTTTCCAGGAAGTGGCGACGCTGCAGGATCCCGTCCAGGCGGGCGCGCAAGGCGGACAGCTCCTCCGGGTCCACGAGTTCCGCCAGCTCGGCCAGCTCGTCTCCTTCCAGGCGGTCGAGGCGGCCGGCGAAATCCTGGAGATCGGCCAGGATGGCCGCCGGCATCGGTTGGCCGGCGTAGTCCCAGATGACAGTGCGCAGCTTGTGGCGGGGATGGAAAGTCAAACCGTTATCAATGCCCCAGATGCGCGCGCTGGGCGAGCGAAGGCAGTGGCCGGCCTTGCGGTCGGCATTGTTGGCCAGCCAATCGAAGGCGCAGATCTGCTGGCACTGCAGCTCATGCTCGTCCTTGAAGGTGAAGTAGTGCTGCCGGGGGTCGTGCGGCACAAATACCTGCACAGACCCGGGTCCGTGGGGACCGTCGCGCAGGACGGTCGTCGGCACGAAACCCCAGCCAAGCGCCTCGGAGAGAAGGAAGGCTCCCCGTTCGCGGGCGCCCAGGCTACCGTGCGGAAAATCCCAGAGCGGGCGTTCGCCGCTGGCCGGCTTGTAGACGCCCAACGAGGTCTCGCTGCTGCCGTTGCGCAGCTCCACCAGGAAGGTGTAGTTGGAACCGCGGGGAATCAGCTCGCAGGATGTGATCTCGGTCTCCAGCAGGAATTCCGGGCGGTTCCAGCTCTCGGGTTCGGCGGACCGCGCAGC
>DASRHH010000084.1:0-8808 GCA_035650635.1 Dehalococcoidia bacterium
GGAAGCGCTTGGCGGTCATCTCTTCGTGCAGCGTCGCTGAAAGCTGAGGATGGCCGCGCTCGTCGTGCTCCAGGCCGGCGGCCACGTAGGTGTGCATGTCCTTGCCCGGGATGGCCACCGGAGAAACGCCGGACTCGGTCAACTTGTAGCGCAGGTAATCGGCCGGCTCGACTCCGTTCGGTCGCATACGCTCCTCTACGTGCAGAGACTCTATGTCCGGCCGCTCGACGGTTTCCGTCCGGTGCGAGAGCGATTGGTCGGAGAGCAGGATCGTCGGGCACTGGTACTTCTCGGCCAGGTTGAAGGCCAGTACGGCAACCCGGAAGCAGTCCTCAACGGAGCCGGGAGCCACCACGAAGCGTGGGAAGTCCCCGTGGCCCGCGTAGAGGGCGTGGAAGAGGTCGCTCTGTTCAAGCTTGGTCGGCATGCCGGTGCTGGGGCCGGATCGCTGAGCGTCGACGATGACAACCGGCGTCTCCGTCATGGAGGAGAGGCCCAGCAGCTCCACCATAAGAGAGATGCCGGGGCCGGACGTTGCCGTCATAGCCTTGGTGCCGCCGTAGGAGGCGCCGATCACGGAAGCGAGGGCCGCCATCTCGTCCTCGGCCTGTAGCGCTATGCCGCCCAGCTTGGGCAGCTCGCGCGCCATGGTCTCCAGGATGTCAGAGGCGGGCGTGATCGGATAGCCGGAGAAGTAGCGGCAGCCGGCGTGCAGTGCGCCGGCGGTGATGGCGTCGTTGCCGGTCATGATGAGCCGGGCAACGTTGTCGGCGGAGCCGAGCCAGTAGCCGTCTTCTTTCTTCAGCTGCTTTGTGTACTCGAAGCCGTAGCGCAGCGCCTCCAGGTTCTTTTCGACAAGCTCCGGGCGCCGCTTGTAACGCGCGGTGGCCATCGCCTCCAGGGATGAAAGCGGCAGGCCAAAGAGGCCTGCCAGCACACCCTGGATCAGCGTGTTGGTGCCTCGGACAAAGTCCAACTCCTGGCGGGCGATCTTCTGGAAGGGAACGCCGTAGAGCACGGCATTGTCATCTCTCGGGCTCACCAGGTCGGAGTCGTAGATGAGGACACCGCTCTCGTTGAGGTCGCCCCTGTGGATCTCGTAGGCCTCCTGGTCAAAGGCGATAAGCACGTCGCAGCCGTCGCCGATGGAGATAACGGGGCGGTTGCTGCTGATGCGCACCTGGTACCAGGCTTGGCCACCCTTCACCTCCGCCGGGTAAGTGCGGAAGGTGAAGGTGTAGAAGCCCAGACGTCCGGCGGTCTGCGTGAAGTTATCGCCGGTGGAGATGACACCACCGATAGCAGTATCACCGCCGATACGAATAATGAAGTCATCTCTGGGCATGCCGAATCAATCTCCGTTTCTTGGTTGAGAGTAAAGTTGGAAGTAAAAATGAGGGATGTCCGGTCTAGAAATGACCGGTGTCTGGTTGGCGGGGACCCCGGTTGGGGTGGCAGACCTATTCATATCCCTCGGAAGGCTGACTCTTAGTGTAGCACGTCGGCAGCCATGGTGTCCCACTACCGAAGCTTGCACGCGATTTCCTTTGCGGGCATATTAGAGCGACGGATGCCAACGAAAGGGAAGCCAAGATGACCATCAAAGCCTACGTGCTGGTAGGATGCGACCCCAACAAGACCAAGAGAGTTGTTAGCGCCCTCGATGGTGTCACCGGCGTGGTAGAGATCCACGAGGTCATGGGACCGTACGACATCGTTGCGGAGATCGAGGTGGAGAGCCTAACCGAGATTCCCGCTATCCTCGGCGATCATATCCGCCAGATAGACGGCGTCCAGAGCACGACCTCGCTGGTCAGTCTGCCCTAGCGGCAGGCTCAGGAGCGGGCGGCCCAGGGCGCGCCAGAGGGCTTGGGGTGCCGGCGCGCGGTGCCGGTGCGCTCCGCCGCCTGTATGACCGCCTTGGCGACGTTCGCCGCTACCCGCTTGTCGAAGACGCTGGGGATAATGTAGTCCTCGTTCAGCTCGCGTTTGCGCACGATATCGGCGATGGCGTAGGCGGCCTCGAGCTTCATCTCATCGTTGACGCGGCGGGCCCGCGCGTCCAGTAGCCCGCGGAACATCCCTGGGAAGCAAAGCACGTTGTTGATCTGGTTGGGATAGTCGGAGCGGCCGGTCGCGATGATGCGGGCGTAGGGCGCAGCCTCCTCCGGCATGACCTCTGGTGTCGGATTGGCGAGCGCGAAGATGATGGGGTCGCGCGCCATATCCTTAATCGCTTCTCCGGGCAGCAGGCCAGGACCGGACAGGCCGATGAAGACGTCGGCGCCGCGAACCGCCTCCACCAATGAGCCGCGCACGTTCTCCGGGTTGGCCTCATTGGCGAACCACTGCTTCCAGCGGTTCATCCCCTCTTTGCGGCCCCGATAAATGGCGCCGACGCGGTCGCAACCGACGATGTTGCGGACGCCCGCCAGCGTCAGCAGCTTGGCGGTCGCTGTGCCGCTAGCGCCGACGCCGCTGAAGACGACCCGCAGGTCCGCCATCTCCTTGCCGACGACCTTGAGCGCGTTGACCAGCGCCGCCAGCACGACAACCGCCGTCGCGTGTTGGTCGTCGTGGAAGACGGGGATGTCCAGCTCTTCGCGCAGCCGCTCTTCGATCTCGAAGCAGCGGGGAGCCGAGATGTCCTCCAGGTTAATCCCGCCGAAAGCCGGTGCGATGTACTTTACCGTGTTGACGATCTCATTGCTGTCAGTCGTGTCGAGACAAATCGGAATCGCGTCCACGCCGCCGAACTCCTTGAAGAGCATCGCCTTGCCCTCCATAACGGGCAG
This sequence comes from Dehalococcoidia bacterium, assembly GCA_035650635.1. Lineage (GTDB taxonomy): Bacteria > Chloroflexota > Dehalococcoidia > SM23-28-2 > DASRHH01 > DASRHH01. The sequence goes on from DASRHH010000084.1 coordinate 2,796, forward strand.
GGCCGCCGCCGGGCCGATATCGCCCAGGCCGAGCACGGCTGTCCCGTCCGTGACCACGGCGACGGTGTTGCCCTTGATGGTGAGGGAGAAGGCGGCCTGGGGGTCGTCGTGGATCGTGGTGCAGACCTCAGCGACGCCTGGCGTATAGACGATTGAGAGGTCGGCGCGGGTCTTGACCGGCTTCTTCGGGGTGATCTCGATCTTGCCGCCCAGGTGGGCCAGCATGATCGGGTCGGAGACGTGGATGACCTTGATGCCGCTGATCGTCTTCAGCGCTGTCGTGACCTGCTCCCCGTGCTGCCGGTTCAGCACCGCTACTGAGAGGTCGCGAGTGATGCTTGTCGGGCTGATCTCCGGCGTGTCGATGGCGCCGATGTTGCCGCCGGCCGCACCGATCGCGTCGGCAACCTTGGCGAGCATGCCCGGGGAGTTGCTGATGCGCACGCGGATGGTCATGACGTAGGAGCCGGTCTGGGCGCTTTCGCTGGTCTTTCTCATGTTCGTGCCTTCCGGACGGCATGGCCGTTTGCCGGGAGTTCCTCCAAATCCTTTCTCGATCCTAAAGCGGGAGATTGTCGTGTTTCTTCGGCTGGTTGTGGTCAGCCTTGTTGCGCAGCATGGCCAGTGCCCGGACAATGCGGGTCCGAGTCTCGGCCGGCTCGATAACGTCGTCGATGAAGCCGCGGGCGGCCGCGATATACGGATTGGCGAATTTCTCGCGATATTCCTCCGTCAGCTCACGCCGCTTGGCGTCGGGGTCAGCCGCAGCGGCGATCTCTCTGCGGGAAACGATGTCGACCGCGCCCTCCGGCCCCATAACGGCGATTTCGGCGGTCGGCCAGGCATAGTTGATATCGGTGCGCAGGTGCTTGGAACCCATCACAATGTAGGCGCCGCCGTAGGCCTTGCGGATGATGCAGGTAACCTTGGGGACGCTGGCCTCAGCATAAGCGTAAATGAGCTTGGCGCCGTGGGCAATGATACCGCCGTACTCCTGGTCAGCGCCCGGCAAGTAGCCGGGGACGTCGACCAGCGTGACGATGGGGATGTTAAAGGCGTCGCAGAAGCGCACAAAGCGTGAGCCTTTGCGCGCCGAGTCGATGTCCAGCACGCCGGCCAGGACCGCGGGGTTGTTGGCGACGATGCCCACGGTCTGGCCACCCATTCGGCCAAAGCCGACGACGATGTTCTGAGCCCAGCGCGCATGCACCTCCAGGAACTCGCAGTCCTGGTCGATGATGTTGGTGATGACCTCGTGCACATCGTAAGGCCGGCTGGGATCGATCGGCACGATGCTCGCCAGCTCGTCGCAGGAGCGGGCATCGTCATCGCTGGAGTCGGCGGAAGGCGCATCGTCCAGGGTGTTGCCCGGCAAATAGCCGATGAGCCGGCGCACCTCGGAGAGGCAGAGCTCCTCGTCCCCGTAAGCGAAGTGCGCGACGCCGCTCGAGCCGGCGTGCACGGCGGCGCCGCCGAGGTCCTCGTGGCTGATCTCCTCGCCGGTGACTGCGCGAATGACGTCTGGGCCGGTGATGTACATCTGACCGGTGCCCTCCACCATGAAGACAAAGTCCGTCAGCGCGGGAGAGTAGACAGCGCCGCCGGCGCAGGGCCCCATAATCACCGATACCTGGGGGATGACGCCGGAGGCCTGGACGTTGCGCAGAAAGATATCGCCGTAGCCTCTGAGCGACGTCACTCCGTCCTGGATGCGGGCGCCACCTGAGTCGTTGATGCCAATGATGGGAGCGCCAGTCTTCAGCGCCAGGTCCATCACCTTGCAGATCTTGGTGGAGACAGCCTCCGAAAGTGAGCCGCCGACCACGGTGAAGTCCTGCGAAAAGACATAGACCGGCCGTCCCTCTATGAGGCCGTAGCCCGTGACCACGGCCTCGGCGGGGTGTTCCTGGCCCTGGCCGCTGTCCGGAGGCCGCTGGGTCAGCAGGACGTCCAGCTCCTCGAAGGAGCCGTCGTCCAGCAACATCGCGATGCGCTCGCGCGCGGTCAGCTTGCCGCGCTGGTGCTGCGCATCGATGCGCTCCTGGCCGCCGCCCAGCCGGGCGACCTCCCTGCGCTTCTTCAGGTCTTGGAGCTTGTCCTGGCTGCGGCTATCCTTTATTGCCATCGTCCGAAGCGGGCCCGGGCTAGCGGAACCACTGGTTCCTCATTGTAATGACTGCCGGAGCGGGCCACAAACCGCGATCAGGGAATTTTTAGCTCCTGGCCGACCTGGAGATTGCTCGGGTTAATGTTGGGATTGGCCTTGAGGAGGTTGTCCAGGGTAACACCGCACTTCTGGGCGATGCTTGACGGGTTATCGCCGCTCTGCACCTTATAGGTGCTCCCACATGAGCCCCCGCTGCCCGGCGTGTTCGTGGCTGAAGGTTGCTGGCCCCCGCCGGGTGATATCGGCGCCAGCTGGCCGTCCTGCAGGTAAATGACGGCCGGCGGTGAGGCCCAGGGGGTGGCCGTGCCGACACGCTTCGGGTCGGTGAGCTCGCCACTGGGGCCCGCCGTCTTGCTGCCGCCGCCTCCGCAGGCCACCGTTAGAGCCAGGGCCGCCGGAACCAGCGCCAACGCCACCAACACGGGGACCGACCAGCGATGCCGCCTCATCAGGGGCATGCTAGCCCATCACTTAGGCCGTGACAAGGACGCCCACTAAGGCTGGCCAAGCGTGGCCCGGATTGCCGCAGTAGTTAGCTTTGCGGCTTGTTCCAGCTGCAGCGGCCGGACGAAGACGCTCACGTCTGAGTCCGTATGGAGACGGGGATCCTCGACGGCGGAGATCTGCAACACCCGGATGCCGACTGCCTGGAAGCTTGCCGCATCGCCGGCGGGAGCCTCGTTGAGGGCGCTCGTAAGGTCCGTCTCGTCTCGGGCCGAGCGAGCAAGTCCACTGTCGCCCGCCAGCAGCCAACTGTCGCCAACCCCGACAGTATCGAGGTCGATCACCGCCTTGAAGCTGGCCTTCTCGCTGGATGTGACCTGCTTGAGGAAGGCCTGGCTGCCCAGGAAGCCGGCTTCGCTGGCTCCGAAGAAGGCGAAGCAGATGTCGTCGAATGAGCGAGCGACGGCTAAGCTGCGCGCCAGTTCCAGAGCCGTTGCCACGCCGGAGGCGTTGTCGTCGGCGCCCGGCGCATTGGGAGCGCTGTCGTAGTGTGCGCTGACCAGGACGTCGCAGACGCCGAAGGCGGGTCGAGCGATCGCGTTGTGGGACGTCCGTACCACCTCCTGTGCCCTCCCCTCGACGCGTACCTTGACGCTGCCCGCCGTGAGCCGGGAGAGCAGGTAGGTGCCGTCCTCCTGGCTGATGCTGACCACCGGTACCGTGATGCCGGACTGCAGGTTGCCGACGAACGGCCCCGGCTGGTTGTTGTAGATGATGACGCCGATCGCCCCGGCTTGTACGGCGTTCGCGACCTTCTCGCTGAAGTCGAGCTGGCCACGCTGCACCAGAGCGATGTTCCCGGCCAGACGGAACGATATCTCCTCTGGACGGCCGCTGCCCGCCGCGATGACCTGCGCCTCCGCTTGTCCTGGGATGCTGCCGATAAGCAATCGGGCGTTGAGGACGCGGTTGTCCGGCTCCAGCACCTGTAGCAGGGTTCCGTCATCGGAGACGGACTGGTACTGGAACACCTGCTCGTCGATGCGGTAGCCATAGGACTTCAGCGCCGCCAGGATATACTGCTCTGTTTTGGTCTCGGTGGGGCTGGCGGCCGGCCGTGGCCCGATCCCATCCGCCAGAGCCTGGACATGACGCATCGCTAGAGCAGCGTCGAAGTTCGGCCCGCCGAGGCCGGGGCTGACCGTGGGCGAGCCGGGTTGAGCACCGCCGGAGGCGCAGGCCGTGAGTGCGACAAGGCACCCGAGCGCGAGTACAAAGGGCAGGAGCTTCAAGCGGCCTTTTTCAAGTGCGTTTAGCGGCGGTGGCGCCAGCGTCCCCACCAGGTCCGCAGACGCTGGCCAACACTCGGGCCCTGCAGCTCCATGGGCTGGCCACGCCAGCGCTTCTCCGGATAATTGCCCTGAGCGCCACGGCTTATCGAAAGCACGAACGCCAGGATAAAGCCGCCGATGCCGCCAAAGATGAGAAGCCGCCCCAAGGGCTCGCCGCCGGGAAAGAAGACGTAGCCGACGATGATCGCGGCCAAGGAGGCGAAGAGGAGCTGGCTGATGGAGAGCCCGGGGAAGCGCAAGCCACCAATCGATTGGCGGAGAGAACGCAGCCGGGCACTTGCGCGGTTACCGACGCGAGCCCACAACGGCCGCTTCTGGGTAACCTCGTCGGCTTTGCGGAGGATTTCGTCAAGTTCCTGTTGCAGTCGGTCCGGCATGGTACACCCTGCAGGAGCGAGGGGAGAGTTTGCTGATTTATTGTACATCTGGGCGGTCAAGGGCGTCCACAAGAGACGGCTGCTATAATCGGCCCGGAGGTCACCATGAAGATTGGCGCGCACGTTTCCTCATCCGGCGGAGTAGACAAGGCCATCGACCGCGCACTGGAGATGGGCGCCGAGGCGATCCAGGTCTTTGGCGGCTCACCGCAGACCTGGCGCCGCAAGCAGTTCGGCCAACCGGAGATCACGGCTTTTCGGGCGCGTTCTGAGGAGACCGGCATCGCGCCGACCTTCATCCACGGCGTTTACCTGGTGAACCTGGCGACTTCCGTGCCGGAGAACCTGGTGAAGTCGGTCGATGCGCTGGTCCACGATATGAAGGTCTGCCACGACATCGGCGCGAAGGGCGTGATCTTCCACCTGGGGAGCCACCGCGGCAGCGGGCTGGGAGGCAGCATGGGTCAGATCGTCGATTCGCTGTGCTTGGTACTGGAGAACACGCCGGACGACACTTGGCTGATCCTGGAGAACAGCGCGGGCATGGGTGGCTCCGTGGGTTCTAAGTTTGCTGAGCTGGGAGCCATCGTGAAGGCCGTGGATAACCAGCGGATAATGGTCTGCCTGGACACGCAGCACATGTTCGCGTCCGGCTACGACGTCCGCACGCGGGACGGCCTCGCGACGGTGCTAGACGAATTCGACCGCGAGGTCGGGCTGGGCCGGTTGGTGGCGGTTCACGCTAACGACTCCAAGTGCCCGCTGGCAGGTGGAGTCGACCGGCACGAGAACATCGGGGCAGGACACATCGGCCGTGAGGGCTTTGAGAACATCCTCTCGCATCCAGCGTTCGCGGACGTGCCGTTTCTGCTGGAGGTGCCGGGGTTGGACAACAAGGGCCCGGACAAGGCCAATGTAGATGCGCTCAAGGGCATCCTGGCGGGCCTTCCGAACCGAGCGCGGGCTAACTAGCCTGCGCTAGACGGCCACGCGCGCCGAGTAACGCTCCGTCAGCACGTTGATGAAGGCGTTCGCCGTGTGTGGCAGGCGCCGTCCGCGACGGTGGATCATGCTGATGGGCCGCAGGATGGGCGCGACCTTCTCGATGTCCACCTCAACCAGCCGGCCCAGCTGCAACTCCTGCTCGATGGTGATGCGCGGCACCAGCGCCACGCCCAAACCCTCGGCGACCATGCGCTTGGTCGCCTCCAGGGAGTCGAGCTCCAGGCGCCGGCTGAGGACAGTCCCCACACGCCGGAAAAGCTCCTGGATCAGCGAGTAGTAGGAGGACTCGCGCTCGAAGAGGATAAGCGGCTCGCGGGCCACGTCCTCCAGCTTCGCGCGACGGTCGCGAGCGAAGGGGTGATCAGGGTTGGCAATGAGCACGATCTCGTCTTCGTAGAGCATCGTGATCTCGACATCACGATGGGCCAGTGAGCGCACGATGCCGAGATGAACGTCGTCGTTAAGGACCATGTTAAGCACCTGCTCTGAGCGTCCGGTGCGGATGGAGATGTCGATGCCGGGGAACTTCTCACGGAAGTCGCGCAGGTACGCCGGCAGCAGGTAGGTGCCAATGGTCGGCACGGCGCCGATCTGCAGACTGCCAGACTGGACACCGCGCACCTCGGCTACGGAGTCGCGTGCCTCCTGGATCGTCTGCAGTATGCGTT
>DASRHH010000085.1:0-6788 GCA_035650635.1 Dehalococcoidia bacterium
CGAGGCGCTCTTCGAGGCGCGAATCCATCCTCAGCGGCTGGCCAACACGCTGACCGAGGATGAAGTCGGACGGCTGCAGAAGGCCATCGTCAACACCCTTAACCGCGCGATGGCCGATCGCGGCTCCAGCTTCGACTCCTACGTCGATCCGAAGGGTGAGAAGGGGACGCACCACCTTAACGTGCGCATCTTCCGTCGCACCGATCTCCCCTGCTTCGACTGCGGGACGACCGTGCAGCGGGTCAAGGTAGGCGGCCGCAGCACCCACTTCTGCCCCAGCTGTCAGAAGTGATGGCCGCGGCCGATAGCCTTACAGCCATCGCCGGCCTCAAGGTCGGTCACTGGACCGATAGCGAGGCCGTCACCGGCTGTACCGTCGTCCTCTGCGAAGAGGGTGCCGTTGCCGGCGCTGACATCCGCGGCGGCGCCCCCGGCACCCGCGAGACCGACCTCCTTCGCCCCGGCAACCTCGTCGAGCGGGTGCACGCGGTGCTGCTGACCGGCGGCAGCGCCTTCGGGCTGGATGCGGCCGGCGGCGTCATGCACTGGCTGGAGGAGAAGAGCATCGGCTACGCAACCCCGGCCGGCCCGGTGCCGATCGTCGCCGGCGCCGTGCTCTACGACCTCAACATCGGCCGTCCGGACATTCGGCCCGACGCAGCGGCCGGCTACGCGGCGGCGTCGGCAGCCAACGACGGCGCCATCGCGCAGGGCAGTGTGGGCGCGGGCACCGGCGCGACCGTGGGCAAGGTGCTGGGCATGGCCAACGCGACCAAGGGTGGTATCGGCAGCGCTTGCGAGGAGACGGAGTCAGGCGTGAGGGTGGGCGCGCTGGTCGCGGTCAACGCGGCCGGAGAAATCGTCGACCCGGCGAGCGGCGAGACGGTGGCTGGACCGCGCGGCGAGGACGGGCGCTTCCTGTCGACGTTGGATATCATGCGACACGGCCTGCCGCGGGCAGTGCCGCCGGTCACGAATACCACCATCGCGGTCGTCGCCACCGACGCTGTGTTGGACAAGGCGCAGTGCGCCCGCCTGGCGACGATGGCGCAGGACGGCATCGCCCGGGCGGTGCGGCCGGCCCACACCCAGTTCGACGGCGACAGCGTGTTCGCACTGTCGACTAGCAAGTCCACTGCCGTTGCCGACCTCTCGACACTGGGTGCGTTGGCGGCGCTGGCGCTGGAGCGGGCTATCCTGCGGGCCGTGCGAGCGGCGACGCCGCTCGGCGGCGTACCGGCGCTAGCGGACTTGCCGCCTCGATAAGCCGCGCGGAATCTGCTAGAATAGATGTGCTTCGGAGTCGAACCCGGTCGGGACGGCAACCGAATGACAACCGCAAAGCAAAATAGAGTCGCTTGGACCTGGCGCAGGCCGAGACGGCGGAAATAGCGTTCGATCCGCCTTCTCGCTTCTGCGAGAGGGCTTTTTTGTTCCAGGCGACCGGGAGGCAAACATGCGAACGATGCTCAAGAGCAAAATCCACCGGGCCACGGTGACGGAGGCCAACATTAACTACGAGGGGTCGATTACTCTCGACCCGCTGCTGATGGAGGCCGCTGACCTGTTGCCGTTCGAGCAGGTGCATGTGCTAGACATCAATAACGGTGAGCGCTTGACCACCTACGTCATCGAGGGCCGCCGCGACAGCGGCCAGATCTGCATCAACGGCGCAGCGGCACGGCTGGTCAACGAGGGCGACTTCGTCATCGTGCTCTCCTACGCCACCCTGGCGGAAGAAGAGGCGCGCTCGCACAAGCCGACGCTGGTCTATGTCGACGCCGACAACCGGATCGTGCGCACCGCGCAGGAGATCGCGATCTAAGGAGCGCCGCCATGGCACGAGTCTCGATCACTGACCTCAAGACGATGAAGCAGCACGGCGAGAAGATCGTTATGCTCACCGCCTACGACTACCCATCCGCGCGGATCGTCGATGCTGCCGGCGTCCCGGTCATCCTGGTCGGCGATAGCCTCGGGATGGTCGTCCTCGGCTACGATTCCACCCTGCCGGTGACGATGGAGGAGATGCTACACCACGTGAAGGCGGTCGCGCGCGGTGCCCAGCACGCGCACATTGTGGCGGACATGCCGTTCATGAGCTACCAGGCTTCAGCTGAGGCGGCGATGCGCAACGCCGGCCGCTTCCTCCAGGAGGGCGGCGCTCAGTCTGTCAAGCTGGAGGGTGGCGAGCACGTGGCGGAGATGGTGCGCCGCCTAGTGCAGGCGGGCATCCCGGTGATGGGCCACCTGGGGCTGACGCCGCAGTCCGTCAACCAGTTCGGCGGCTACAAGGTGCAGGGCAAGACCCCGGCCGCCGCCGTGAAGCTGCTGCAGGACGCGCTGGCGCTGGAGCAGGCCGGCGCCTACGCCATCGTGCTGGAGACGATACCGGCGCCACTGGCCCGCATCGTTACGGAGCGCCTCTCTGTGCCTACGATCGGCATCGGTGCGGGGCCTGATTGCGACGGCCAGGTGCAGGTCTTCCACGATCTCCTCGGCCTCTACCCTGATTTCACGCCCAAGCATGCCAAGCGCTACGCCAACCTGGCGGAGGCGATCACCGGCGCCGTCCAGTCTTACGCGGAGGAAGTCCGCTCCGGCAGCTTCCCGGACGACGAGCACAGCTTCCAGGTGGATGAGGCGTTCTTCGCGGACCTGCTCTCCTCCTCGCACCTCCCCTAGCGTGGACGTCCTCAGAACCATCGCCGAGGTCCGGCAGGCACGGGCGGGCAGGTCCGGCAGCGTCGGCTTCGTCCCGACGATGGGCTATCTGCACGAAGGCCATCTCGCTTTGGTGCGCCGCGCCCGCGCCGAGAACGACCGCATTGTGGCCAGCATCTTCGTCAACCCGACTCAGTTCGGCCCGCAGGAGGACTTCCAGAGCTACCCCCGCGACGAAGCACGCGACTTACAGCTGCTAGCGGGAGAGGGCGTCGACGCTGTGTTCCTGCCGGCCGCTGACGAGATGTACCCGGAAGGCGCCGTTACCTGGATTGAGGTGAGCGGCCCCCTGACCGCCCGATTGGAGGGGGTGGCGCGACCCGGCCACTTTCGCGGCGTCACCACGGTCGTCGCCAAGCTGTTCTATATCGTGCAACCGCAGCGCGCCTACTTCGGCCAGAAAGACGCGCAGCAGCTGCTCGTAGTGCGCCGGATGGTGCGCGACTTGGCCCTGCCGGTGGAGGTCGTGGCGGTGCCGACCGTGCGTGATAGCGACGGCCTGGCGCTGAGCAGTCGCAACGTCTACCTCCCGCCGGAAGAGCGGAAGCAGGCGTTGGCCTTGCCGCGAGCACTTCTGCGGGCGCAGGAGCGCGTCGCGGCGGGGGAACGGGACGCCGCCAGCCTCCGCGAAGGCATCGAAGGGGCGTTGCGGGAGGCCGAATTGGCCATCGATTACGTCAGCGTCGCCGATGCCGAGACCCTGGAGGAGCTTGAGACGGTCGACCGGCCGGCGCTGGCCCTGGCGGCGGTGCGTGCCGGTCAGACGCGTTTAATCGATAATGTCGAGCTGGGCGTCTAGCCCGGCAGCTCCAGGATAGCTACGACCCGCGGCTCATTGCCGACCATGCGTGTCACGTGCCCGCGACCTGTGAGGTCCTCACCGAGGATGATCTCGCCCGGCTTGAAGCGCCGTATTGTGCCATCGCCCAGCTCGATCTCGGCGGCGCCGGAGATCGTGATCACGTAGTGCGGGTAAGGCGAGTTGTGCCAGTCCTCCACGTCGCCGGGCGGCGAGCTGCGAAAGACCAGTGCCTTCACCGGCTCAGGCGGCGACATCAATGCGCTGCCGGTGAATCGCATATCGACTTCGACGTCCTCGAAATGCGATTGTTGGTCGTCGCCGGTGTAGAGGCGGGTTATCATCATCTGACGTTCCTTTCCGGCGGCCAGCCCCTGATATAGACAGACCCGCCCTCACCCTAGCGGCGGAGCGGGTCTGTCCGGTGTGATGGTTAGATGAGCGGGGGTTAGCCGCCGCGCTGGGCCTTGGCCGCCATGTACTTGCCCATGAACCAGTGCTGGAAGTTGGTCTCCTCCGGCGCGTTGCCCTTCTGCGAAAGCAGCTCGCTGGCCTCCGAGCGGTGATGGATGCCGTGCGAGTGGATCTGCATGAGGATCTGCCAGACCGGCGTCTCCACCTCCGGGCCGGGGCCGAACGGGTTGACGATGTACTTGACCTCGCGGTTGAGGTCGGCGTCGCTCAGGCCGGCGACGTAAGCGGCGGCCTGCTGGTTCATCTTGGCAGCGTGGTCGCGGACCTGGTCGACGTTGTTGAAGCGGTCGTACTTGAACAGCACGTCGGTCGGCAGAGCCTCACCCTTGATGCGGCACATCCACATCAACTGGCCGTCGGCGTTGTGGACGATAAGGTCGCGGATCGACCCGACACCGGCGCTCTTCAGGTTCAGAAAGTCGTCCCCGCCCTTGGCGGCAGCATCCAGTACGCGATTGGTCGCCCAGGCGTCGTACTCGAAAATGTCAGCGGCTTCTTGCTTGTTCATAACTACACTCCCTTTCGGCTTGGCTTAGCTTGACGATATTCTAGCCGATACCGCTCCGCTACTCCAGCCTCGCGAAATATTTCCGCGCCGGTGCGGTGCCGTTTTGCCCGCTCCAGCGGCCGATGCTAGAATACGGTCGCGCGGCCAGATTCGCCGCATTGGCCACGGAGGTACTATGGGAGGCCATTCTCACTGGTCCCAGATCAAGCGTCAGAAAGGCTCGTCTGACGTCAAGCGGGGGGCGCTCTTCACCAAACTATCGCGCGAGATCACCGTGGCGGCCCGCGAGGGCGGCGGCGATCCCGACATGAACCCGCGCCTGCGCCTGGCGATCGAGAAGGCACGCGAGGGCAACATGCCCGCCGATACTATCGATCGCGCGGTGAAGCGGGGCTCCGGCGCCGAGGGCGATGCGGTGCAGCTGCAGGAGGCGCGCTTCGAGGGCTACGGCCCCAACGGCGTCGCCATCATGGTCGACGCCCTGACCGACAACCGTAACCGCACCGTCGCCGAGCTGCGCACGGCGCTGACGCGCGGCGGTGGCAGCCTCGGCGAGACCGGCTGCGTCGGCTGGCTCTTCGACTCGCGCGGCGTCCTGACGATTCCCATCGATACCCACGACCCCGATGAGCTGGCGCTCGCCTCGATCGACGCCGGCGCCGCCGACGTCGAAGTCGTGGGCGAGCAGGTGGAGGTTTACACCGCCCCGACGGAACTCGACCGTGTTCGCAAGGCACTGCTGGAGCAGGGCATTCCCGTCCAGAGCGCCGAACTCACGGCGCTGCCGAAGAGCAGCGTCGCCCTGGATGACAAAACCGCCGGCCAGGTGCTGCGCCTTCTCGATACCCTGGAGGACCTGGACGACATCCAGCACGTCTACTCCAACGCCGACTTCCCCGAAGCAGTCCTCCTCGATTACGCCGGACGCTAGCAGGGTGGCGGCCGTGCCTCGCAGCCTGATCCTCGGGATCGACCCGGGGATCGCCGTCACCGGCTACGGCGTCATCGAGGTCGACGGCCGCACGACGCGCCTGCTCGATTCCGGCGCCTGGAAGCTGCCCCAGTCCAAGCCGCTGCCGGAGAAGCTGCACCGCCTGCACGACTCGATTTCGACCCTCCTGCGTGACCACATTTCGCCGGACATCAGCATCGAGGTCGCCGTGGAGGACTTCTTCGTCGGGCATGTGCGCGCGGCCGTGACCATCGGCCAGGCGCGGGCCATGGCTCTGCTGGCCGCGGCCCAGGCCGACCTGCCCGTCTTCCTCTACAGCCCGCTGGAGGTCAAGCAGTTCGTCACCAGCTATGGCCGCGGCGACAAGGCGCAGGTCCAGGAGATGGTGCGGGTGCTGCTGGGCCTGGCGGAGGCGCCGCAACCGGCGGACGCCGCCGACGCGCTGGCCGTCGCGATCTGCCACTCGCTGCGCCGCGATAGCGCTGCCGTCCTCAAGGGCGCCAGGTGAGCCCGCTAGCCCGCCTTCGTGGCATCGTGGAGGAGGTCGGCGACGGCTACCTCGTGCTGATGGTCGGGGGCGCCGGCTTCCTGGTGCAGGTCTCGAACCGGCTGCAGGCCGCGGCCGGCGATCCGCTGGAGCTGCACACGCACCTGCTGATGCGCGAGAACGAGCTTTCGCTTTATGGATTCGCAGACTCACGCGAGCAGAGGCTGTTTCAGACGCTGATCACGGTCTCCGGCGTCGGCCCGAAGGTGGCGCTGGGGCTGCTCTCGACCCTCGGCGCGGACGACCTCTCGCTGGCCCTGGCCGCCGGCGACGTCGAGGCTCTGGCGCGGGCGCCGGGCGTCGGGCGTAAGCTGGCGGGCCGCCTGGTGCTGGAGCTGCGCGGCAAGCTGGCGGAAGCGCCCGTGGGCCTGGCCTCCAGCGATCAGGAGGTCATCGCGGCGCTGACCGCGCTCGGCTACACGCAGTCGGAGGCGCTGGCGGCGCTATCGCGCGGCGACGCTTCACCTGACGGCGATGTGGAGTCGCGGGTGCGGGCAGCGCTGCAGTACTTCGCCGCCGATCGTCCCTAGGTCATCGCCCAAGGTCATTGAAGGAGGCAAGAGATGGACTGTCCCAAGGGCCACGGCCGGCTCAAGTCGGCAACCGTGGAGTCGCTCCGGGTCAACAGGTGCCCGGCCTGCGAAGGCACCTGGTACGACCTCGACGAGTTGCGGTTGCTCAAGGACAAAGAGGCTCACGGCAACTACAACTGGATCGACTTCGACCTCTGGAAAGACGCCGAGAAGTTTCGAGCCGATAGGCAGCGGGGCTATCGTTGTCCCCG